>JBIKVD010000200.1:0-8050 GCA_044357055.1 Oligoflexales bacterium
TTGAAGGGGTCGCGTGATGCGATGGCTAAGTTTACTTCCTAACCAGGAACCTAGGGCCAATCCGCCGAAAAAGACTGCCAGGACCGTGGAAAAGGAATGAGCGGTAGAACCCATGCTCAGCGAAAGCATTTTAATCCAAACTAGTTCATATCCAAGACTTGCAAAGCCTGAGAGAAGGATGCAAAGAACGGAGAGAATATGTAACAACATGAAGGGCTCCACTGGCAAAATTCTCGCAAGCGACGCTGAGATGGATTGTGTCCTGATCCTGATTTGCTATTTGTGTCAGTATAGTGGAAAAGCCGGAGATTGATCAATCTTCATTATGACATGAGCGCATGAGGAACTCTCGATCAGCATGCTTAGCTGAAATGAAAAAACGGAGGTAATCTCAAGAAGGACCTCGGGTCAAAAGAACCTTGGTCAATATGAAAAGAAGCAGCCAATTTTTCACGCTTCCACTGCTGGCTTTGCAGTCGCTGGAGAAAATCCTGGACCCAAAGCGCAATGGTTTCGCTCGGATAAGTTGGGGACCACGTTTGCAGTGCAAGTTGTTCTAACTCTGGTCCCCAAAGCCTTTTTTGCAGGAATGCCTCTTCAAGAGTTGCCAAGACTTCGTATGGCATCAAGTCTTCTTCATCACGTTGTCTGCCCGGCCTCAATTCTGCAGAGGGTTCAAGCTTAGCAATAGCTCGAAGCGATTCAATGGGATGAAAAGGGGCAGGGACATCAGTGCTAGCTGCCCATTCGATCCACTTTCGTAAAAAGGCTTTGGGAACTCCTGCGATAGGCCCAAGGCCCCCAGCGGTATCTCCATCCATCGTCATATATCCCGCGGCAATCTCACTGCGGTTGCTTGTTGCCAATAAGACGTGATTACGAAGATTTGCCAGCAGCCAAATCATGGGGGATCTAGTTCTTGCTTGTAGATTTTGTAAGGCCAATGAGTGGTCAGAAAAATTCAAATAGACCTTCATAGTATCATTGGCTTTTTGTTTCAAGTTCTCAAAGACATCTTGGATCGCAATTTGATGGAACTCCGCGTTTAGTTCTTGGGCCAGATCCTTTGCGGCGTTTAAAGAAGCTTCGGAGTTATACTCTGTTCCCAGATAGGCACATTGGAGCAGTTGGCGACGAAGCATTTGGGTCTCGCCACCTGCCTCCTTCATTTTTTGCAGACAAGGATCCAGCTTTTGTCTAGCAAGCCATTGAGTCATGAAACTAACTAAAGAGGCGCAGACGGCAGAGTCACAACCCCCGCTTAAAGCTACCGTGTAACCTCGGGCCTTTGACTTGCGAAGATAGTCCCACAGTCCCAAAATTTGAACCCAGAGAAACTCTTCATTTTCGCACATTTCAGGGGCATTACTTAGCGCTCCCGCGACGACTTCTCGGTCATTTACCTTTTTTTGTAGGGGCTGCAAAACCACCATGTCCTCGGGATTCATAGGAGATGGCTGGGCAAATGTGAGGTCACATGGAAGGATGGTCCCAGTCCATGTGTTGGCATCTTGCGGTTTTGAAGTGCGAGCAGGAATTTCCCCGTTCAGGCAGACAAAATCGTCCCACTGAAAACGACCTTGCAGCTGTTCCAATCCTAGTGGTCCCGCAAACATACAGCCGCCATCAAAAATCATGCGGCCGGAATCAAGCCCCAACGCATTCGCGTACCCATATTTGCATTGCAGAGCCTGGGCTCGTTTCAGGACCAGGCTTTTGCGTTGCTGGTATTTGCCAAAGGCAAAGTGCGAAGCGCTGGAATTAATGACAAGGTCCAAGGGTGGTGTATTTCCTGTTGCTAAACGAGGAGAGGAAAGCCACGCTTCCTCGCATATTTCGATACCAACTAAGCGACCCTTAAAGCTCAATAGAAAATCGCCTATCGTTAGCGAAATACCTTCGTAAATCGTCTCAAGGGCAGAATCCATCTTCCAGGGTTCAAACCATCGGGGCTCATAATAGACCCCTTCTTTTGCTAGGGTCGTTTTAAGTCGAAGCCCCTTGACCACGCCATTTGCTATCACAGCCATGGCATTGTAGCGTTGAGCCTTAAAGGCGATGGGTAGTCCGATCACGACCAGCATGTGTTTAGGAGTTTGGCTCGCGATAGACAGGAGTATTTCCCAGGCTCGACGCAGTAGAGTTGGATAAAAAAACCCGTCCTCCATTCCGTAGCCGGAGATGGCTAGCTCCGGAAAAACAATCATATCTGCCTGGTTTTTAGCGCATTCTTGTATGCACTGCAGGATGCGATCTCTGTTTCCTGCGAAATCGAAGGCGGTTTGATTGATGCTTACAAGGGAACACTTCAATTCTGCTTTTCCACTTCTGTCTAAAAACCCCAGGCCGTCAGTAGCCGCTGAATCTCATGATTGTGGGATTCTTGCATGCCCGTCTGATTGGCAAATAGGACCTCGATGCCCTCTTCTAGGGCTTTGCCAGCCAGCGCCCAATGGTCCGTATATATGCTTTTTAGTCCAGTTAGGTCAATCATCAGCCAAAGTTGAGGGTCAATCGCCCGAAAGGGTACTTTCTTGACACGCAAATGGTTCTGCAATGTTTCTTGTAGCTCGGTTTCCCCACAGGCGAGCAAATAGGGGGCCGAGATGGTTTGCTCGGCGTCAGGCGCGATGATTCGTCGTGGTTGTGGGCGGGTGTCAAATTGACCAATGGGCAAGAGGACTGAAAAGTGATTCTGATCCATGCGGCGATCATAGGAAAAGTTGCCTCCTAACTCGAGGCACAGTTGGTTGCAAATCGCGAGCCCTAGAGACCTTGCCTCCTGTTGCAGCGGCTCTGTCGTGTTGGTACGAATGACATGCTGGAATTTTATTGGCAGTTCCTCCCCGTCGTCCCGGATGAGTACCTCACAATAGATACTTCCTGGCTGTACAAGTAGGACCGATATTTCCGTAGCGTGCTTACAATGGGTAAGCGAGTTTTGCAGCAAATTTAGCAATAGACGCTTCCAGTGACCGGGGCTTGGAATCATCAAAGGTGGTTCCTGGCATTGACCCTTTGGCCAGCTGAGAATTTTCCCAAGCTCTTTGGCTCTCAGTTTTAATTCAGGATAGAGATCGTCAAGCAGCTGATCGAGGGTTGTGCTTGCTAAATCATGCGCATTTGTAGTGGTTTTGGCGGAATGATCGGTCGCTTTGCCCGTGAGTTTTAACTCGTTTAACATGTGGTGAAGGTTCGTCAACTGGGTATACAAGTCTTTGTCTGTGGGCCCCGACCCCGTTCGCAGCATTTTTTCCAAGCCAACGAGTCGATGGCGAAAATCATGGCGCAATCCCGCCAATTGCTTCGAAGCTTGGTCTTTTGCTCGAAACTCGGTCAGAAGTTCACGAAACTCTGGTGTGAAGCAATAGAGCAGACCCTTATGTTGCTGAATGGGAGACAAGGGAGAATGGCACTCCTCACAGATCAAAGAATCAAACTTTGGCCACTGTCCGTTTGTTTGGATTTCTCTGCGAATAGGGCATTGGAAGAGCTTGCAGTTCACAGCCCTGCACTGAAAGTCCAATAGCAGAGATTGTATATGACTTAAGCTAAAATTCGATCCAAGCAGACGAGGAATAAGATTGATTTGGTCCAAGAAGACAGGAGGGCAACCTTGATAGATAACCGCTGGGGATTCACCTACCAGCAGCAAAATCTCCCTCAAGCCAACGCTATTGATCGTCAAAAGGGAATGCATTTGGAGCAGCAAGGGGCCCGATCCGTAGCTCTCGTGGAATAGGCGATAGTTTGTCGATTCATTGATGTGACCTTGTATGAGCAAAACAGTGGGCGAGGTTTTTATGATCTTTCCACTTGCCATGTCATATCATCCAGATAGTCGTGGTTGGAGCCTTGCGGTTCAAGGGACAAACATAAACGAGGCGCCCCAAAATGAAAGGCACTTAGAATCAAAGGTTTCATCTTAACACATTAGCTCCGTTCTTGGGTGATCTTCCAAAGAGATGGATTTTATCCGGACAGGCCATAGGCTTTAAGGAAATGCGACTCACTTTGCCAAGAGAGAGCGCGGGCCAGATGAGGCCCTTCAATGCTGGCACTATCGTCCAAGTCTGCTAGACTTCGGGCCAAGCGAATGAGCTTTAGAGTGCCCCGTTGTGAAAAGCCTTTTGGCAAGACATCTAACAACATCTTCATGAATTTTTCTACACTTTGACCAGCCACGAAAGATAGATCGCCAGTGCCCCCAGAGTTTAGCATTGGCAGCTTGCTTAGCCGCTCTTCTCTGCGTTTCATTCCTTTTTTTACTAGGGCTTCTATGACCTGTTGAGGGTTTGTCCGGTTTGTTGGCAACAAGAGATCCGATTGATGAATGCGATCCATCGTAAATTTGATATCGATGCGATCCAAAATGGGACCCGAAATTCGTTTGCGATAGTTGAGGATCTGCGCCATGGAGCATTGACAAGATTTTTCTTGATCGCCAAAATATCCGCATGGACAGGGATTCATGGTGGCTACGAGAACAAAATCCGCGGGCCAGGTAACCTTCCCTTGGGCTCGGGAGACATTGATGTATTTTAGTTCTAAAGGTTCGCGCAATCCTTCTAAAACATCCCTGCGAAACTCTGGAAGTTCATCGAGGAACAAGAGACCACCGTGAGCAAGTGCTATATCCCCAGGACGATGCAATGTTCCAGACACAGCCTGCATGCTTGAGCTATGATGAGGGCTGCGAAAGGGAACATTATCAAGGATTCCCGGTAGTAAATCGTAACCTATGGCTCCAACACTTTGAATCATGAGAATTTCCAGGTGTTTTTGTTCGTCAGGAGGGGGCATTGCGCTTCGTAAGCGACTGGCAAACATGGATTTACCGGAGCCCGGAGGGCCGGAAATCAAACTGTGATGTCTACCCAACGAAATAGCAGCAGCCAGGGTTATCTGCTCGGGAGCCAGCACCATGTCTGCAAAATTAGCCACCGAGCAAGAGCCAGACTCCCGGCAAGCGCGAGCAAGATGTCCGTTACGGCTTCGAGCGGCTGGATGGAGGTCTCCTCGGCCTGCGAGCCATGCAATCAAGTGCTTAATCGTTGGTGCAGATAGGATCTCCAAATGTTCGAAGTGAGAACCAGGGATCTGAGCAATGGTCGTTGCCGTAATGGGATCGGTCACGATTCGATTTGCTCCTTGTTTTTTTGCCTCCAATGCAAGGGGCACCGCTCCCCGAAAGGGTTGAAAGGAGCCGTCAAGCTGCAATTCGCCCATAAAGATGCTTTGAGTGAGATCCCATTTGCAATCCACAGCTTGAAATAGAATGGCGAAAGCCACAGCGAAGGCCATATCCAATTGGGTGCCATCAAGTTCTCGGTCGGCTGGAGTTAAACTTATGACATAGCGACGGGCTGGTTGACAGATGCCAATGGATTCGAGGGTTGCAAGGGTCCTTTGGCGCCCGTGGCGACAAATATCACCCATTTGCCCAATATACTGGAGGCCATGGTAGCCCTTGACGGCAGCGGCTTCGATTAACACGATTTGGCTTTGGCACTCAGTCAAAACTGCGCTTTGTATTTTTATCATGGTGATATCCTCCCCCAGATGAACAACTCTAATAGATTCAATCAAAGGCAGATTGATTCGCATGCTGACATTTGGGGTGCAATCCTTTGGGATGCTGGGGTATAATCGGGAGAGAAAATATCTGCCAAGTTATATACCGTCGTGATGACAGTTCAATCCTACAAAGGGTTGTGGTTCATCCATAGGAGTTTCCGTGGAAACAATGTTCCCCTGTCTAAAGAAGTTGCAAACCTTGACTTGCGGCTTGGTTTTTGTCGTTTTAACCCTAGGTTGCTTATCCTGTTCCTCAAAACGATTAGCTCCCCAAGAGATTCAGTGTTCTGAGGGCAAGATTTTACGTAATGGAGAGTGTCAGGCTATAGACCAAGAGCCGGTAGGGGACGGAAACGATAGCACCAAAATAGAAGATGTGGCAGACGATGGAAAAACAGAGGATAAGTGGCAATGCGAGCGCAGTGAATCTGAAGGGAAGCAAATATACACCTGTGATGGACATACGGATGTTGCCGTTCGATGTTTAAGCAACGGGACGCCTGAACGCAAAGATTGCAAAAAGAGTAATCAGATATGCCGCGATATGGGGCCCGGTGTGGACGACCAGTGCGTGACTCCAGGTCAAGTTACGCCAGTAACCCCTGTCACGCCCGCGCCTGTTACGCCCGTGCCGACTCCTCCCACGGCTTCATGGATTTGCTCTCGGTCGCTGTTTGAGAATAGACAAGTGTGGACCTGTGGCGATGACGGATTGACGCTGAATCGCTGCGATGCTGCGGGTCAACCGGAGTCTCAATCATGTGATACCTCTGGGAAGGTCTGTGAGGCCAACGGGGCTGGTACTGATGATCGCTGTGTCGATTCCCTAAATGTGCCGTGGGATTGCACTAAGTCCAGCAGAAGCGGCGTCCAATATTGGACTTGTCATGACACCCTGAACAAGGCATTTAAATGCCACACCGGTGACAAAATCCTAGCACTTGATTGTCAGAATCGGGGTCGCCAATGTGTAAAAAGGCCTCTTGGAAGCGATGATATTTGTGAATAGTTCGCCCCGCTTTTTTCGGTTTTTTCTGGCGGGTTGGTTATTCTTATCTTGCACGAATTTTAAGGCGAGAACGCTTCCTAGCGTCGATCCTCAGCTGAACTCTTTGGATCGCATGCTAATAAGTCATGATGCCAGACCATTGCCTGTTGAGGAACTACTTCGTATCACAGAAATAGGCCTTCAAGCCTCGAAATGGACGCGAAGAATTGATGATGGCGTCTTTCTTCAGGGTTTTTCTTTTTCCCACGAGGCAAGATTAGAACTTAAGATTCAGGCTAGAGGGCAAGCCCTTTCCTGCCGGTGGCAGAACAGTGAGCACGAATCCCTTCTAAAGGGATTACACGACTTGAACAGGGCGCAGTGGAACTCAGCGGCGGTTTTTCCCCAGCAGACATCGGATAAACCCCGGTTCCTTTTAATCTTTCAATCCCCAGCCGGACCAGCCTATCCGGGGGAAACTCTATTTAACCTCGTTGGGCTGACTGTTAACCAAGCATGTTTAACGGAATCCAATCCCAGTTCTGAGCCCTGCCAGTGTCTCTTAGACCTAATTCCGCGGAGCGGTCCAAATTCCAAGGAATATCCCCTCGAACACCATTTCCAGGGTGATTCATCCACAGATGATCTTCAAGAAGGGCTAATCAAGGAACCCGTTAGCGTCGATTGGGATCCCTATAGAATGGCGCGACCGCCTCAAGGAATCCTTCCTATTCTCCACCATAGGTTGGTGCAAGTGACGGATAGCAATCAAAGGAGCCTACAGAAGGTGCTTTCCTGGCGCTGGCTTATCCATGACAAAAACCTTCAAAGCGTTATGTTGTGCGATGGCGAGGGCCAAGACTGTAGGCATCAACTGCGCCAAAAAAGCATCAAGAGCTTGGCGAACACGAACTGCAGGACGGGGGAAACTTATTGGGTCCTTTGCTTGCATTCGCCGAGTGACCCAGGTCTTGACCCAAAGTTGCTGACCAAGGACTGGGGCAGCGCAGCACAGAAAAAGTCCCTCACGTTTCTTTTGTTTGATCGCCTGCAAAACTCTGGCGAGCCCTTCGCTCATGCCAAGAGTTCCATTCAAGTAGCCTGGCCCGACGGTGTGGACAGAGAGATGTATCGAGTCAGCGACTTTTGGGTCTCACAACCCAGTCGCCTCTCTCTCCTTTTGAGTCCCACGTCTAACTTTTTAAGCGTGCGTGAGAAGGACCAAACTCGTGATTTGACTCCTGAGAAAGGGCCTACGGATTCCATCATCGTTCACTATGAATTGGGTCCTCGCCCTCTCGGTGATATAGTCCAATAATATCAGATGCTTATAGTCGCTGTGTCTCGCCTTGAATTTTGGCGCGGGCGAGTCTCGGATGGCCTGTTTGATGGTCAAAAGTTGGCAGGAAATTCTTGTTTTTGACAATCAAGCGGAATCAGATCACAATCACAGCCACTTTTCGGGGACAGACCCGCACCTAACAT
>JBIKVD010000201.1:0-8012 GCA_044357055.1 Oligoflexales bacterium
ATGGCATGCAAATCCCAAAAATTGAGATGATCATAGCAGCATAGTCGCGAAAGCTGTAGGGTTTGCTTGCCGCAATCAATCCTGCGCTGACTCCCAAGAAAATTGCAAAAAACAAGCCAAGTAACCCAATGCTCATGGAGATGGGCAGGGTTTCCGCGATAATTTCATTGACGCTCCAAGATTCGTAGCGAAAGGAAGGCCCTACATCGCCTCGCAACAGGTCCCACATATAGCGCAAATATTGTTCCCACAGGGGGCGATCTAAATGAAATTTAGCTTCAATGGCGACGCGAATCTCATCAGGGATCTGATTGTCCTGGTCGAAGGGTCCTCCTGGCGCCAGGCGCATAACAAAAAATGTCAAAGTTGCGATAACGAAGATCGTCGGAATCATGGTAGCTAGGCGCTTGATGGCAAATCTAAACATAGCTTAATTGGCCTTTGCTAAGACATAATATTTAAAAAAATAGAGATTTTGCAGGTTGCCTTGCCAAGGCACAATTTGCCCTTGATCATCGAGTAGGTGGACAAGCTCGGAAATGAGTTTGTTGCTGGTATAGAAATAAATAGGTAGAAGCGGCAGTTCCTCCATCAGAATGCTCTCGGCAGCCTGCAGTTTCGCCATTCTTTGCGGCACTTCAACAATTTGCTCTGCCTCTGCGATGAAGCGATCGTATTCCTTTGAAGACCATGCCGTTTGATTGTTGCTCCCATCGGTCACAAACATGTTCAAGAAGGTATTCGGATCGGGATAGTCTCCAATCCAACCAGCGCGGGACAAGTTAAAATTCATTTTTCTCTGAGAATCTAAGTAAACTTTCCACTCCTGGTTGAAGAGGGCAATTTCAACTCCCAGGTTTTTCTTCCACATTTGTGCTAAGGCGATTGCGACTCGTTTGTGATTCTCACTGGTATTGTAGAGTAATTCAATTTTTGGCAAACCCTTGCCATTAGGATACCCGGCCTCTGCCATCAAACGCAGCGCTTCTTTTTTATCTTCTTCCGTCACAGTTTCGTTTAGTTTCGGTAACTGTTGATAGCCGGGCAAATTAGGGGGAGTAAACGATGTGGCCGGTTGTTGATTCCCGAATGTCACCCTCTCCACAATTAGCTTACGGTCCATGGTGAGTGAAAAGGCATGACGCACCCTTTTATCATTGAACGGGGCTTTGCTGGTATTAAAGCGATAGAAGTAAGTGCCTAGGTAAGGTGTCGCGGTATAAGGATGCTTGCGGCTAGGATTCGCAACAATCTTGGCTTTGTAGCCCGGAATTTTCAGAGTGGGGACATCATTGGTAATATGTAAATCGCCGCCAAAAAATGTCTTTTCTTCCGTGTCAATTTGCTCAATAGGAAGGAAGTGAATTTCGGCTAGTTTTATTTTGGCATGATCCCAGTAGTGGGGGTTGGGTTCAAGAATGATATGACGGTTGATTTTCCATTCCTTAATTTGAAAGGGTCCATTGGAGATAAAGGGCTTTTTCTTGGTCCAGGAGGAATCGAGGATTGCATCCATGATATGAATGGGAGTCGGAAAAAGTGTATAAAAAGATGTCAGACGGAGAAAATATCCTATCGGATGCTCTAACTCAATTTGCAGTGTATGAGGGTCGAGGGCGCGGACACCCAACAAGGTTTCATCTTTCAGTTCACCGCGGTAGATTTTTTCTGCATTTTTGATGCCAAATAGTTGATAGGCATATTCACTTCCTAATCCTGGATTGCTCGCTCTGCGCCAAGAGTCAACAAAATCTTGTGCGGTGATGGATCGACCGTCATTCCATTTTGCGTTAGCGCGAATTTTGAATGTGTACCACTTGCCATCATCGGAAATGGTCCAGCTTTCAGCCATTCCAGGTATTGGTTCAAGCGTGATGGGATGAAGAGAAGTGAGACCCTCAAAAAGATTGTAGAGAATTTTGGATTCGGGGACACCGGTGGCTTTGGCTGGATCCAAGCCTTTTGGCTCGGCGCCATTGCCGACCATAAGTCTTTGTTGCAAGGAGTCTAAGGGGACCTCACCAAAGGCTATACTAAGGAAAATCGTAGAGTCCGGACAAAGGAAAGATATCAGCAAGCCGATGCACGCAGGAATCAAACGCATGTTCGTCATTCGCTTTCATAAAATTTACGGAATCAAGTTTGGTTCATTTTTAATCAGCAATGTTTATACCTTAGTTAGGAGCGGGAAAAAGGGGGAAGATCGATATTTATTTTTTCAATGACATATTAGACAGTTAGACTCATATAGGGGCCTTTGTTGGCGGCAAACCTTGCATTTTATCATGGAGCCTCTTGGTCTGACCGATAATGCAAGCAGGGGACAGGTGCCCCGCGATCCGTTGATCGCACGAGATTTAGGTGGAAAAGTTGCCGTTGATAAAATCACACCCTTCCCGTTTTCGCAGGATGCCCTCTGAATGGTGCGCATGCATCCTATTCTTAGTGGTGTGTCCGTTTTTTAGCTGTGGAAATGAGAATATCTATGGTCATGTCTATAGCGAAGAAGATCGTTTCGCCTTTGATCCGGCTCTCGATAGTGCAAGTGCCCTATACGACAGCGGCGATTACATTCAGGCTGCCGCCTATGCAAGGGCAGCTTACTTGCAAAACCCCAAATCAGAGCGAGCTGTAGATATCTTGGCGCATTCGCTCATTGGCCAGGTAGGTTTGGATCCCATTGCGCTGACTCAGGGCTTGATGGGCAAAAAACAGGATGCGGATTCGGAAGCCTCATCTTCGGCCAATACTGCAGATCCCTCTCTCAGTTTCCTCCAAGAGGCTATTGGGATTGAAGAATCGATGCTGTTAGAAATGGGCACTCTTGATTCCAGTGATCCTGACTACCCTCTCTTACTACCAAATTGTGCAGAGGAGATTCGTGACGGCGTAGAAAAGGCCATGCTCATTGACGAAGCGATTTTCGTCCTATGTCCATTTGTTGATTCATCCACTCGCAGCAGCCTCGATTATCGTCACACTTGCGACTCTTTAGAATTGGAAGGTCGGAGCCGCCAAGCCAAGCTTCACTTTGTCTGGGGACTTTCACATTTGGCAGAGTCGGTACTGTTTCAGGCGCTTATGCAATACTCACCTGGAGCTAGCGAAGGTCAAACGGACTCGAACCTGGCCAATCGAGCGAAGCGACTGGAAGCGATGGAAACCCAAACGCCTGCGCAGGTTGAAGCGGCCATTTTATACATGGAACAGCTTAATGAGGCTCTGGCCGCGATCTTTCCTGCCAGATCTCGGTGCGAACAGTCAACTATGGCAGGGTCTTACGTCGACCTGACGAGTGCTGCTGCGGCCTTTGGGGCAATTTCGGGTCTACCAAAGAAAATCTTGCAGCCGGTTGAGAAAGCCGTCGCCAAGTTGGATGCCTACAGCCAGAGTGCCGAGAGCGCCGGCGATGCGGCACAAAAGTCTAGTTCGGTGCGCGCCGCAGCCAAGGAAAAGTTAAAAAGCTCCCTAAGCGCAAAGGTAGCACAAATGAAAGAGGAGGGTGTTGCCTCGGGTGAGCAGATGGAGCAGCTTTGTAGCCTTTATTCCAGTATTTCTGGGGAAACCCTGCCTTTGCCTGCATCAAGCGGCGAGGATGAAGATTGTTCTTAAATCCTGTTTGCTTTTTCCTGGTTTCGCCTTCCCTAGCTTCTCCTAATTCTTGCCGCTTGGTCATGAAAGCGCCATAAATGCGCCGATGAGTCGGAGCCCGGCGTCTAGCGCGAACCTGAATCTCAGTGGCCATAAGCTTTCACCTACCGCGACCTAATGCATTGACCTATTTGTCAATTACTGGATAATGCTTCATGCGTTTGCTGTGCTGGCATGAGTGTAGGCGTGAATGATACTGCAAACTTTGTATGGGGAGAAGCTGACCAATGATTGAGGTGTTGGGTTTAAGTAAATCGTTCGGAACCTTGCGTGCCTTGGACCAAGTCACTTTTCAGGTCAATAGGGGTGAAATTGTCGGATTTCTCGGAGCCAATGGAGCTGGTAAAACCACGACTATGGATATCATGTGTGGTTGTATTGGCGCTGACGCCGGGACGGTAAAAATCTGTGGGTACGAGATCGCGGAGTCGCCCGTAGAGGCAAAAAGGAATATTGGTTATCTTCCAGATATACCGCCCTTGCATTTAGAAATGTTCGTAGAGGACTATATATCCTACAGTGCCCGATTGCGCGGGGTGCCCAAAAATCAGCTAAAAGCAAAAGTTGCAAATGTCGTGGAGAAGCTTTCTCTCGGGGAAGTCCGTCGCCGCATGATTGGCAACCTTTCGAAAGGCTTTCGCCAACGCGTTGCGCTATCTCAGGCGATTGTACATGAGCCGGCAGTGTTGGTTCTTGATGAGCCAACAGAGGGCCTGGATCCAAATCAAATAGCGCAGATTAGAGAATTGATTAAGTCTCTCGCGGGCGATCATACCATTATCTTGAGTTCTCATATCCTCTCTGAAGTGCAGAATATCTGCCAGAAGATTATCATCATTCATAAAGGCAAGATTGAGCGTCAAGGGACTTACGAGGACCTTGTGCAAACCTTAGAAGCTGGCGAATTCTATCGACTTCGCGTTGCAAAAAGGGACGAGGCGATTTTACCCTCCTTGCGCAGTGTTGCTGGCGTACAGAAGCTGGCGTGGACGGGTCCCGAGGAGCCAGAAATCGAATTTGCCTTGACTGAGACAAACGGGACCGACTCGCTGAACGAGTTGTGCCTCAAAGTGATTCAATCCGGAATTGGTATCAGAGAACTTTCCAAGAAGACCCACAGTCTGGAAGAAGTCTTTATGCAAATAACAAATTAACCGCAGGTTACGGCTCACGACTTAGGGTCAGTTGAAAATGGCGACCTGCGGTTCAAGTTATGAAATTAGTAGTGTTAGAAAGTTTCCAACACCAATAGGAGGTGCAAACAATGGCTGCCGTTATGACAATCGCATGGCGCGATCTCAGATCGATTTTGATTTCCCCGAAGGGCGGTGCGATTTTCTTTTTTTTCTTTCTTATCTTGGGCATGTTTTTTGGCAACTTTGTCGAACAATTCTTAAAGATTCAAGAACAGTCCGCAATGGCGGGTGCATCTTCCACGACCTTGGAAGATTTGATTCGCGCAGTGTTCTACAATGCTCATTTCTTGCTTCTATTCATCATTCCCGCCATTACGATGTCTTCGTTCGCCGAAGAAAAGAAGAATGAATCCTTTAAACTGCTTCAGTCAGCACCCTTGACCGCCATCCAGATTGTGTTAGGGAAATTCCTTGCGGTTGCGGGGGTGATGGGACTTGTACTACTTGGTACGGCGGTTTATCCCTTGTTTTTGATGAAATTTGGCGACCCGGACGTCGGTGTTATTTTATCGTCGTATTTAGGCATGTTTCTCTTGACCTGTTCTTGGTTGGCTCTGGGCCTTTGGATTTCCTCCTTAGTCAGCAATGTGTTTTTAGCCTTTACGTTTACCATGCTTGGGCTTTTTCTCCTCATGGTACTGAACTGGTTATCTGAAAGTATTGCCTCGGGTACTGGGGTGGAATCTTTCCTAAAGTATATAGCGAGTACCGATCACCTCGATGTTTTCTTTAAAGGAATGCTAAGCGTGTCAGATGTGACCTACTTTGCATGTTTTATCGCACTCTTTCTATTCTTTACGAATTTTGTACTTGATTCACAGCGATGGAGATAATGGGGATGAAGGGTATATTACTGGTACTTCCGTTCTTATCGATTCTACTGGCAGCCATAGGTGCGGTTCTTCGCAGTCAGCTACCAGAGATTCCAATGGCTTCTATGGTCGCTTTTGGTTTTTCGGCTTTTTTGCTGCTCGCGTGGTTAGGTCTGGAATATGCCCGACTGAAGGTTTTTTTCACCAGAAAAGGCGCGAAGTACGGTGCAAGTTCCGGCCTGGTAGCTTTGATCGTAATTGGCATTATCGTGACTCTAGGAGTGCTGTCAAATCGTCCGCGATTCAATAAATCCCATGACGTCACGCGCAACAGCATTAATACCCTGTCCGATCAGAGTCTCAAAATTCTGGACCAGCTGAAATCAACAAAAGAGACCATTGAGATTAATGCATATTTTAATGATCCCGAAGCACGGCAAAATTTTAAAAACCTGATTCATCTTTACACGAAAGAGGGAGCTGACATCAGAATTGAGTATTGGGATACAGATCAGCATCCGGCCAGAGTAAAAGCGGCGGAGCTAAGCAATCCAAATACGGTGATTATAAAGAGGAGTGGGAAAGAGTCACGATTAAGCACATTTACAGAAGAAAAAGTCACGAGTGCCTTTGTTGCCATTCTGAAGGATAAGTCCAAAAAGATTTATTTCACCAGCGGTCATGGGGAAAGCGAGTTAAATAGCGAGGAGGCAGAAGGGATAAGTTTTATTGTCGGTGAGTTGAAGAAAAACCAATATGAGATTGAAGCCCTCAATCTTCTTGAAAGCGCCCGCGTTCCTGAAGAAGCTGCAGCTGTGTTTATCGTAGGGGCCAAATATGACTTCAAGGAAGAAGAGGGAAGATTCATTGATGAATACCTTAAGAAGGGTGGAGCGCTGTTTGTCCTGGCCGACGCTTTGACCCAGATTCCTCGATTGAATTCGCTGTTGGAGAAGTATGGCTTCAAATTTGCCGAGGATTTCATCCTCTTCAATCCAGAGGATCCCAGGGCCCAATTCTTTGGTCAGAACAACGCTTTGGTAACCTGGTTTGACGAATTTAATCCTGTGACAAGGGATTTTGCCAAAGGCGGATCCGTAGCAGTTATGTTGCCAAATGCCAGGTCTATAGAAGTTCTAGGGACCAATGACCGGGAGATGAAGGTAGAAACGGTCGCCAAAACTTCGGACACGGTGGTGCGGGTTCGCAACGTGTCTCTTCCATCAGACCTCCAGCAAGGCTTGACCCAAGATCGGTTGGAAACGGGCGAGTTTCCCATGATTGTGGTGGCGTCCGGAGCGGCTAAAAGCGACGCCCTAGCTGAACTAAAATCAAAGTCGAACGACGAGAAAATGGACGTTGGTTCTTCGCCCGGAGAAGGTTTGCTGAATAGCGAAAAACCCATTCGCATTGTTGCAGTAGGATCCTCCCATCTTGGAACGAATGCAGGTCTTTCTCGGGGAATAGAAAATATGGATCTATTTCTCAATGCTGCAAATTTCCTGGTGCAAGATGAGGACTTGATTGCGATTAGGCCTAAGGAAAAAAAGTCAGCCTCCCTAGATATAGCCAATGGATCCGCAGGAATTGCCCTGGCATCTATCAAATGGATCTATCCGATCTTGTTCTTGATGATGGGAATCTATGTCTGGGTTCGTAGGAGAGCAGCCTGATGGGATCGAAGAAGCTTTGGATTTCAGGTTTGTTGTTTACTTGCCTATTGGGGCTAGTCTTTTGGGATCAGTGGAAATCTGAAAAGGAAGGGCTGGCTGAAAAGGAAAAGAATCGTTTGCTCGCTGCTGAAGTCAGCCAAGTAGAGGAAATAGAACTAACCGCAAAAAAGGACGGTTCAGATCAGGTTCAGGTGATAAAGATAGTCAAGTCTGGTAAGGAATGGGTTATGACCCAACCTTTGCAAGTGAAAGCCGATATGAGTGTGGTTCAGGATTTTCTAACCACGGTTGGCGAGTCCAAATTTGAGAAAGTGGTCGCCGAGGACGATTCTAACTGGGCGGAGTTCGGCTTGACCGATGACAACTTCACGGCCAAAGTCAGCTTGTATGGCGCAGAAAGAAAACCATTAGGCACTTTGCACGTCGGGCAGAAGGCGCCTGTTGGCTATAGCGTCTACTTGCGGGGGCAGGGTCCACAAGTCTACCTGGTTTCGCAACACATTGGACTCGCGTTGAGCAAAGGGGTGAATGATTTTCGTGACCGGACTGTGATCGCTTTGGCTCCCGATGATGTGGTGCAGGTAACTGTGGAGGACCGGGCAACAGCTTCCCTAGAGCTCAACAAAAACGAAGGTATCTGGGTCATATCACGTCCAGCAGTGCTTGAGGCGGATCAGGAA
>JBIKVD010000021.1:0-23679 GCA_044357055.1 Oligoflexales bacterium
GATCTTGAATCCACGATCTCAGTGCATGCTCCAATAGACCAGAATGCCAGCGTTCCTGCACTTCACAAAGGGGAATAGCCTGAACAGCCCCTTGATCCATCCACCGAGTTAAACGTTGATGAGACCTGGTAATGCCAACTTTGGGACCAGAAGTGTTCGCTAAGTACACCGTGTGAGGCAAGAAACAATGGGTCTTCGCCCACTCAGGTTCGCGGCAGGTTCCTTTGCGGAAATGGCATAACTCAGGCTTCATGATGCAGAGGTCGCAAGACGCTAACTTCTGGGTGCAAGGAAAACAGTAACCCTGGAAATAACTCTTCGGGGTTTGCTTGCCACAGTTTTGGCATCGTATTTCACCAACGAATCTAAGTCGCAACCGCTGTCCCAGCAGCTCATTCAAGCAAAAAGGCTCAGCTCCCTTTTCAGCCCCGGCAGTCGAGTCCGGGGTAAGAGTGTATCTTACAGGCGCCCCCGCAGCGAAGTGCGTTGTCATTTTTTTCAGCGTCAGTTTCACATTCATTGCCTATCACGACAGCCATACTGCAGGCATCAGTGTAGCAATCCATAGGCCCGTAAGAACGGCTCGGGCTTAGGATCTCTGCCCCGAAACTGACGAAACAGGATTAAAGGATGCTGGGATCCGCCCTTCGCCAAAATCGACTCGCGAAACTTTTGTCCAACCCTTCTCTGAGATTTCAAGTCATGTCCAGCCTCCTCGAAGGCCGCGAAGGCATCACACGCCAAGACATCGGCCCAAAGATAGGAATAGTAACCCGCAGCATAACCTCCCGCAAATATATGCGAGAAAGAACAGAGAAATCGATTTTCTGGCAGCATGGGCAAAAGCGAAGTCTTGGCGGAAATTTCTCTTTGCAGAGCGAAAATACGCTCTGCGGGATCACCCGCCTTGAATTCCGTGTGTAAAGCCAAATCGGTTAAAGCATAAGTCAGCTGACCCAAAACTTGGCTTGCGGCGCGAAATGTCCTTGAGGCGATGATTTTTTCCACCAAGGAATCTGGAATCGTTTCCCCGCTTTCAAAATGCCGACCGAGTTTTTTCAGGGTATCACGATCAAAAGCCCAGTTTTCCATGAACATGCTTGGCAACTCTATGGCGTCCCACTCCACCCCATTGGTGCCTGACACGTCGATAAAATCGACCTCACTCAACATGTGATGCAATGCATGACCAAATTCATGGAAAAGGGTTTCTACTTCGGTAAAAGCTAACAAAGATTGTCCATGATCGGCAGGCGGAGACAAATTGCAAATCATATAGGCCACCGGCAGGTCCATTTTGCCACGAAAGATACCATGGGTGCGGCATACATCCATCCAAGCCCCACCTCGTTTATCCGCAGGCCGCGAATAGGGATCCAGAAAGAACGCCGCAATTTTTTCCCCAGCTTCATCAAAAAGCTCATAGTAGCTAACATCTTTGTCCCAAACGCCACTCTCGACCTGACCGGGCCGAACCGTAATGCCGTAGAGTTTTTGCGCCGCACTAAAAAGGCCGTGCAACACTTGGGACATGGGAAAATAGGGCCGGGTGTCTTCGTCTTTAAATTGAAATTTTTGTTCCTTCAGCCGTTCTGCGAGGAAATGAATATCCCAGTGGCAAACTTTATCAATACCATAAGACGGCGCTAAGCTTTCTAATTCCTTTAGCTCTTCGCGTCCAATATCGATCGCCTTTGCCCTAATTTGCTCGAGCAGCTGTTTGATGGCGTCCAAGCTTGGCGCCATTTTGCTCGCGAGGCTTAAGGCCGCAAAATTTTTGAATCCAAGCAACTGTGCCTTTTGTTCGCGTATGGTGAGGATTTCTTTCATCAGCTCGGTATTGTCGTGCTCGCCATGAGAGGCCCTAGCAATAAAGGCCCTCAGCAGACGTTCGCGCAGGGAGCGGTTGTGACAATGAGTCATCACTGGCAAATAAACGGGGATTTCGAGGGTCACTCGCCAAGGTCCTTTTTGTGCCTCACTTGAGGTGAGGCCGTGCTTTTTCGCATAGCCTGCTGCCATCAGGGACAGGACATCTGGCGACAGTCCTTGCAGGTCCTCCTTGCGCTCGATATCGATGCCAAATTCCTTGCTCGCATCCTGAATCTTGTTGGAAAATTGAATGGATAATTCGGAGAGCCGCGCCACGAGAGACTGGAACTTCTCGCGCTGCTCCATGCTGAGGCCAACGCCAGCAAGGTCTGCATCCCGCAGTTTAATCTCAATGACGCGCTTTTGCGCCCCTGGCAAGGTCTCCCACTGAGAACTGTTCCTGACTTCTTTAAGAGTTCGATACACAATCGGGTTTTGTGCCAAAGCTATCAGAAAGGACACCACCTCCTTGTTAGACGACTCAAATATTTCCCGCCACTTTTGCGTATTTTTTACATAATTCAGGTGCTTTATGGGTCCCCAAATTCGCTCCAACGTTTCATGAATGTCCGATAGATGATTGAGTTCCCCTGCCCAGTCTCCACCGATTTTCCGCTCAAGCTCGCGGACTTCGTTGCTCATATCTTGCAGCACCTGGGTCAAGGCGGGGCTGATGTGGTCGGCTTGAATTTTGGCAAAGGCAGGCAAAGTTTCAATTTTCAGAATCGGATTGTCCCGCAAGTGGTCTGCGCTCGTCATGCATTGGTCTCCATCATACTTCTTTCATTCTTTCGCTTTTTAAAGGATGAATGCGGTGATCAAGCCACATCCAAACCGCCATCGCCCAAGGTACCAGCAAGATCAACTCTAGCAGGATAAAGACCCCCACGCCGATCACTAGCAAGGTATCGGGCCACTGGGGAGCAAATTTTAAACCCAAACCTGTTAATAGGAGGGCACTTAAAGCCACTATGGTAAATAACACCAACTGAAAGGCACCTGAAAAATAGCCTGGCTCCCTCTCAAATCGGTAGTTGCAAAGCTCACAACCTTCACGAAAACGAAACCAGGCTCCCGGAGGCCTCAAATGAGTCACCCCACAATAAGGACAAAGAAGACGAAGTGCCAGCATCAGGCGCGGATGAGTGCTTTGGGAGCCGCGGCCCTGAAGTCCCATAGCGCCCCATTCATTCTCCTGTTTGCTTTTTTCCAATTGACGGCCCCTTCGAATCCCGCTCAGCAAAGTCCCCGACCACAGATAGGCAAGATTGACACTATGCAAAATCTTCTCATTTTGGCATTCTAATCATATGCGGAATATTTTTGCCACATTGCTAATCTTGGGTCTTTTTGCAGCCAGAGCCAATGCTGCCGATACGGCACTTGGTCCCATGGCGGGCACCTACCCGGGCTTGTCCTTGCAACTTAGCCAAGAGCGCGAACAGGCGCTCCACTTGGGATTGCAGGTCACAGAAGAGCATAATTTTATTGCAAATATCGATTTGACGCGGATCTTAGTGAGCAATCTCTTCTATGTGAATTCTGTCTTTTTGACAGGACATTTGTATGGCGGGATGGGAATGCTACTGCAGACCAGCCAAACCGGAAAGTTAGATGACTCTTTTTTCTATCATATGCCGGTGGGCATCCAACTTGATTATACGGATGGCATCCTACAGGGATTTGCAGAGGTGGCCCTCCTCTTGGGCCCTTTGCCAAAGACCATTGCTAGCGCCATGCCGCTTATCGGTATCAGAACTCGCTTTTGACAGAGAGCGATACCCTGCGATGAGTCATTGAAAGAGGGCGATACCGTGCTAAGAGTTGCAGGCCTGCAGCCTTTAGGAAAATAATCCCAGTAGTTTTCTTGTCTGACCGCCCATACCTTGTTTAAATCGGCTGAGCCCCTCCGCGGAATCAGGCATAATGCCTCCCAGGTCAAAATAACGAACTCCGCGTTCTTTGAGTTTTTCTACAGCTTCCCAGAGCAGAACATTATGGGCGTTGCAGCGCCGCCCCTCTTCCGTCGTCCATCCCACGCGATAGGTAGCGCTTTGCCCGTGTTGGAAGATCAAGATCCCAGCAATCGGTTTTGGTCCACGGAAAGCCCAGAGGATCAGGATATCGCGGAAGGCGACCGCGGCCATAACCTCCTCTTTAACAAAGCGAACGTTTCTGCCTCGGTAACGTTTAAGACTTTTGTCGAGGTGGTAGTGGGCGAGGAAAAGAGTTCTGGTAGCCCCCGTCCAATCTGTTTTTAGCAGCAAACCGGACTTCTCGCCCTTGTGCAGGGCATTTCGCCATTTCTGCTTGAGCTTAGCGCGTAATGCCTCCAGGGATTCTGATAAATCCAAGATGACTGTTTCGTAGGTTTCCGGCCTCGGTTGAAAACCAGCGCGCTCTAGGATCCTTTGCGCTTCAAGGCTATCTCGCCACTCGGGCAGCCAGCGACGACGTCGCAACCATCGCCGGGGATAGGTACGATTAAATAACTCCGCAAATTCATGCAACCACTCACTCGGCGGCTCCGCAGCAAACCATAACGGCCCGCGATAAAGATTGAGGACATGAATGGGACCCAGCTTAATCTCTTGCAAGGCCATCAAACCCACGGCCTCGCCTGCACGGCTAATGAGAGCCAATTTTGTGACTTTTTGATCACGTACCCGTACCGCTTTTGCAAACGGAAGCGATTGCAACCAATTCATGCGCGGTGCGAGAGACATAAGCTCTCGCCACTCTCCCACGGTCCTATTTTTCCAATCAAATTCCATAGTCCATATCTTTTGACATTCCGCCATGGTTGTAAAGAAGAAAATGCTTTTGGGAGCAGCCGTTCGTTTTATGTTTTGGTCCCTATCTTTTGTCAGTTACACTGATGTCAGAAAATCTTTCGCCTTTGAGAGTTCCACTATGAAGACAAAAAAACTTGGCCTTGCCATCGTTGGCCTTCTGGGTTTAGCAGCCCTATTTTGGTACCTGAACCATCAAAAGTCTCAGCTTGGGGGACCCATGTCGCAACCAAGCTCCGAGCCGACCCCGACCACTGCATCCACGAAGCCAGCGGCTTCTGCTGAGGCCCCGCCCGATTGGAAGGAACTGAAACGGGACCCCGAAAAATCCACCATAAGAGTCCAACCCAACCCAGGCGATATCTTTCTGCTGATCGAAAAATCTGAAGGCCAAGAGCCGTTCAAAATCCTCCGCCGCTTCTCAACTCAGAGCAGCGAGCCATTCGATATCCAGATCCCCGTCCCGAGCAGTCCTGGTCAGGTTTGTCTATTAGCAAGTCAAAGTGAAGGTGAACTCAATGAAAAATACGAGAGTATTGCCACGCTGTGGCCGGTGCTTTTAAACTGCATAAAATTTGCAGGCCCAGAAGAAGAAACTTCGGTTGAAGAAGTAGATTCCACGAAAAGAGAGACACCACCATAAAAAGAAAGATATGGTTCGGTTCCCCCCTTTTTATTTATGGCTTTTTCTCATGCTCCTTTTCTTTCTCTTTTTCTCTATTTTCAAGAATATGGGCCAGTCGGTTTAGCTCGTAGGCCACTTCCGCAAAAGCATCCCCGCGGCGGATGGTGACTCGCTTGGTATATTCCCCATTGGCAAGGTCTCGGATATGCCTTCTGAACGCTACCGTGGGGCCTATAAAGCGATGGGTTTGAAAAATAGACAGGATCACGTTCCCGCTTAAGAACAAAGCCGTACCCAAAAAGAGCCAGATTTTCGCCCCGCGCATTTGCTGATCGAAAGCTTGATACACTTCGTCCTTCATGTCAGTCAAGATGACTACATGCTGAATTAAATCGTCCAAATGACTGTACAAGACCCAAACCACAAACACTGCAAACACAAGGGCCAAGCCATTGAGGTACAAGCCGATTCTCGATTGCAAGTATGGCTGCAAAAGATAATTGAGGAATTTACGATTATAACTAGCTGATTTAACGGGAGCAGCGGCCGCTTGGGGTGCAGGCGCTTGAGCCTTAATTTCGTTCGACACGACTTAGAACTCCTCGATCATGGGTATTTGCCTAAATATGTTAACCAAATTGTTAGCAAAACGCACGATGCAATATTGAGACAAACCACAGGATCTGATAGTCAAAACATATCGAGTTATCCCAAACGGCCCGGCGTAGGACTCATCAGACCTAGTCTGATAAGCTCGAGAGCCTCTAAAATAGAAGAGTTTCCCAAGGAGCCATTATGAGCAGCGGCATTTATCGCGTCCCCTTTCCCACCAACGAACCCATTTTAAATTATGCAGCAGAAAGCTCTGAGCGAAGTGAGCTAAAGACCACGCTCAAGACCTATAACAGCTCTGCTATAACCCTGCCGCTAGTCATAGGCGGCGAGCATATCCAAACCAAAGATCGATTAAGCCACCAGTGCCCGCACGAGCATTCGCGCACCGTTGCTCATTGTGCCGTAGCCGGGGAGACGGAAATCAACCGCGCCATTGCAACGGCCTGCCATAGTCAAAAAACTTGGGGAGCGATGCCCTGGCAAGACCGAGCCGCTGTCTTTCTCAAAGCGGCAGATCTCTTGGCTGGCAAATACCGTTCCCATATCAACGCGACAACCATCAATGCCCAGAGCAAGACGGTCTATCAAGCAGAAATCGATGCCGCTTGCGAGCTGATCGACTTTTTGCGATTCAACGCCTACTACCTTGAGCGTCTTTGCGCAGAACAACCGCTTTACTCGCCCAAGGGGCAGTGGAACCGAAGTGAGTGTCGAGGTCTAGAAGGATTTGTGTTTGCCGTTGGCCCCTTTAATTTCACCTCCATTTCTGTCAACTTGGCAACCGCACCCGCCCTCATGGGATGTGGCGTTGTTTGGAAGCCCTCTTTGCAGGCACAACCGGCCTCATACGTAGCTCTGCAGTGTTTGGAAGAAGCGGGACTGCCTCCAGGAGTTATCAATTTGGTGCAAGGGGACGCAGCCCTCATCGGTTCCCTTTGTCTAGCCCACCCACAGCTAGCAGGCGTCCATTTCACGGGTTCCACCAACACCTTCAACCATCTTTGGCAAACGGTAGGGTCACATATTGGTCGCTACAAGAGTTACCCGCGCATCGTCGGCGAAACGGGGGGTAAGGATTTTGTCTTTGCTCACCCCTCAGCTGACCGGCAAGCCCTTGTCACAGCGCTGATTCGAGGAGCTTTCGAATATCAAGGCCAAAAATGTTCGGCTGCTTCCCGTGCCTATATTCCACAAAGCGTGTGGCGAGATATTAAAGATCAACTGATCACCACAACCGAAGCCATTAGCATGGGATCACCCGAAGATTTTCGCCATTTTATGGGTGCCGTGATCGATCGCAGGGCTTTTGACAAAATCAAAGGGTATTTGGATCGCGCCCGTCGCTCAGCAGATACCAAAATATTGGCAGGGGGACATTGTGATGATGGAACGGGCTATTTCATCCGTCCTACCATCTTGGAATCGTCCAACCCGCACAGTGAGACCATGGTGCAAGAAATCTTTGGTCCGGTGCTTACCGTCTTTGTTTTTAAGGACGAAGACTATGAGGACGCGATCCGCCTTTGTGACACATCAACACCCTATGCCCTAACAGGAGCCATTTTTGCGAGAGACCGCCACGCCATCGTGGAATTATCCGCAAAGTTGAGTCAAGCCGCGGGAAATTTGTATATCAACGACAAGCCTACGGGAGCCGTGGTAGGGCAGCAACCCTTCGGTGGCGCAAGAGCCTCGGGCACGAATGACAAAGCTGGCAGCCCTTATAACTTGCTGCGATGGACCTCCCATCGAACCATCAAAGAGAACTTAAATCCTCCCACGGATATCCACTATCCTCATATGACGACACCTTGACACCCTTTTTAGGATCACGAGATGTTTCCATGGCCGCCCTGTGTGATCCCGAACTGGGATCACCTTGACAGCCCCAGCCACCTATGTTTCGATTTGCCCGCAGTCTGTGTTGCTTTTGGTTTGAAAGGATCAATAGGCGACAAGGACCTGGCAGTCGCGTTCGATGACCACAACCATGTGAAAGGAGTTCTCCATGGCAGTTCTCGTAGGAAAAAAAGCACCCGATTTTACCGCAACAGCCGTAGTCAATGGCGATTTTAAGGCTGACTTCAAACTGAGTGATTTCCGAGGCAAGTACGTTGTCATGTTTTTTTACCCACTTGATTTCACTTTCGTTTGCCCCACCGAAATGCATGCTTTTCAAGAAAAGCTTGCTACTTTCAAGAAGCTCAATACCGAAGTCATTGCGGTGAGTGTTGACAGCCAATTCAGTCATATGGCGTGGCTAAACCAAGCTAAAACCGAAGGCGGCATCAAGGGCGTTACTTACCCGATCGTGGCTGACATCAATAAGACCATTTCTCGGGACTATGATGTTCTTATCCCAGACGCTGGCGTGGCCTTACGGGGAACTTTCCTTATTGATAAGCAAGGCACCGTGCGTCAACAGACGATCAATGACTTGCCCTTAGGCAGAAACATCGATGAGTTTGTCCGTTTGGTTGAGGCTTTGCAATTCACCGAAGAGCATGGCGAAGTTTGTCCTGCGAATTGGGAAAAAGGCAAAAAATCCATGAAGCCGGACCAAAGTGGACTGAAGGAATACTTCAAGAGCTAATAGGGCTCCTTAAAAAGGATCTCTGTATTTCTTGTTTTAAGCCCGTAGGCGGAGCATTCCTCTGCCACGGGCTTTTTTGCACGCAAGGAGCCTACCCGGTGAATCCAACAAGCTCAGACGCTGATTCTTTTGCTGCCGCAAATCGGGGAAAGAATGTCACACTTTCTGCAATTTTGCAGCACTATCCCAACCTCTGGATTGATGCCTATGGTGTCCTATTGCACGAAGGAGGTGTCTTCCCTGGCGCTAAAACCTTGATTGATCACTTGAACCGTATTGATCACGACTATTTCATCATAACAAATGGAGCTTCCACCGATCCCAAAGGGCACAGCCAACGTTATCGCTTGGCTGGGCTGGAAATCCCAGCCGAACGCATCGTGAGTTCCGGCTATCTCCTCCAGTCTTATTTAGAGACGAGCAAAGCGACTTTAGCCACAGGTCCCGATTCTGCCATGGCTTTTCTGAAGCAGCTCAAAGTACCATTGCTTCCTCGAGATCGCTGGCAGGAGGCGCAGCGCGTCGTCATCATGGAGCCGCCTGATGAGGATTTCTTGTCCGACGCTGAAGCCATTTTAAACGTGATCAGCAGTGCATTGATCGCCGGAAGATCCCTCGACCTCTTATTGCCGAATCCCGATGTCATCTATCCGGGTAAAAACGGCCAGTATCGTTACACCGCTGGTGGCCTAGCACTTCTCATCGAGGCGGGACTTACACTGCAGTTTCCTGGTCATGCCGAATCGAAAATGGTGCTCGACCCTCTCTTCGGGGAACAAACTCAGTTTTTCCAACGCCTAGGAAAACCCCATGGTGAAATTTTCCGCGAAGCGAAGCGTCGCTGCCGAAATCCAGAGGGGCCAACCTTGATGGTAGGCGACCAGCTGCAAACAGACATTCTTGGAGCCAACCGCTTTGGCATCGATAGTGCGCTTGTTGCCCATGGAGTCCTAAAGGCGCTGCCGGCAACGTTACCTAAGTCTTACCACCCACGCTATTATTTGCCGAGTCTCGCTTTATGACGACCAGAAAATCAGAGCTAAAGCACTTCCGCCTTTTTCTTGCTATTCGCTTCTTCGCAACGATTGCCGTGCAAATGCAGAGCGTGGCTATCGGTTGGCAAGTTTATGCGATGACAGGCAGTCTGCTGAGCTTAGGGACGGTAGGGCTTATGATCTTTCTGCCTTTCTTCCTGCTATCCTTTTTTTCTGGTGATCTAGTCGACCGCTTCAATCGTAAAAAAATCCTTTTTGCAGGAATCGTCGCTCAAGTCTTCGTGAGCGCCTGGCTCTGCCGGAACGCCATACTCGAAACTCCCACCCTATGGGGGATCTATGGTTCGCTGCTGTGCATTGGGGCTACCAGGGCCTTTATCGGGCCAGCCAGCTCATCTCTACTTCCCAATATCGTGAGTCAAGGATTCTTGGCTAGAGCCATTGCCCTCAACTCTACAACCTGGCAAACCGCAACCATCCTAGGACCAGCCATCGGCGGGCTCCTCTACGCCCAGGCCCAGAGTTTGCCCTCGATCATCCCCGGTGGGGGGCATAGCGAGAGCAATTCAGCTGCCGTCGTTTACCTTGCCTGCAGCTTGATCTTTGCTCTATGCGCGCTTGGCCTGCCATGGGTTCTTGCCGCAAGAACGATTCCACTCGCTCAGGGCACTTTTTGGCAAAGATTTAAAGAAGGCCTGCAGTTTGTTTTCCAAAGAAAGATCATATTCGGGGCCATTACTTTGGATTTATTTGCAGTACTCCTGGGAGGAGCGGTGGCTTTGCTACCTGCCGTTGCGAAAGACGTTCTCCAGGCCGGACCAGAAGCCCTGGGACTCCTGCGCAGCGCGAGTTCCGTAGGGGCTGCGGGCATGGCTTTTTTGCTCTCGCTGCGCCCACTCAGTGGGGGGGCTGGCAAGAAAATGCTCTTAGCCGTGTTTCTTTTTGGCTTGGCAACCATCGGTTTTGGCTTGTCGCAGGTGTTTTGGCTATCGATTCTTTGTCTCATGGTTATGGGAGCCGCCGACATGGTTAGCGTCATCGTGAGGCAAACGCTGATTCAGCTCCACACGCCAGATGCTCTCAGGGGAAGGGTTTCCGCGGTAAGCCAAGTCTTTATTGGTGCCTCTAATGAGTTGGGCGAATTCGAGTCGGGGCTCACCGCAGCTTGGTTTGGTTTACAAAGAGCCATTGTCCTAGGTGGAATCGGCACCTGTGTGATTGCATTGTCTTGGACGAGATTTTTCCCTGAATTACGCGCGGCAGACCGATTGGATCAACCCTAAACTAGGAACTTGGCACCTGCTAAAATAAAAAACAGTAAAGCCGAGACGTTCGATCGCATTTTGCTTTACCTCGCTAAAAAGATCGACTACCATCTTACCCAGTTGTCATTGACGAAATTTTCTGACTTGAATTCGTGTCTATCACTTGGAGGTCCTATGATTCTGCGTAATGTCGCACTTGTCTCTGCTTCACTTTTTGCAATGCAAGCCTATGCTGCCGAGAGCTCCGTAAAGTTTACTTTAGTTCAGCCTATCCTTAACTACGAATCAAGTTCGGATAAAACGACTCCGGATGTAGGAGCGTCGAGTAAGACTGAGACAACCTCCCTTGGTATGCCTGCAAATGCCACCGAGCTTTGGATTCAACACGGGCAGACCATGCTCTACTTGTATCCAGCCGCTAATGACTACTTCGGAATCAGCCGCTTGATGATGAATGACACTTTAGAAGTAGGTGCAAATATCGGCATCAATGATCTAAAAGTCAAAGACGGCAACGAAACCTCTGCCACCAAATTTGGTCTTTTCGCTTACTATTATGTCAATGCCGGACCCGTGATCCTGGAGCCAAATTTGGCTTTCAATATCATCAGCGACAAATCAGAGACGGTCACAGCTGCAACCGCTACCGCACCAGCTGGCACTTCCAAGACAAATAATGCAGGCACGGAGATTAATTTGGGCGTCAATGTTGTATACGCTCTGGATTCCCGCTTGGACTACGTCGGTGGCCTTACCTACAACATGACAAATATGGAAGAAAAAGAATCAAAAACTGAGATGGAATCTTCAAGTTTCAGCATCATGCTTTCTTCACTCCGCCTGAAGTTTTAATCCCTTGATTTCCTGACAGGTAACTTCACGGTTACGTTCTCGGGTACCTGCTCTACTCTGGCCCTTGTCTGCGAACCAGCTTCGCGGGCAAGGGCCATTTTAGCGATCATTAGAATCTACCCCCACTTCTTCTCAAAAAACTCTGCTTACCCAAACTCCGATGCCTCTCGTCTTTCCCTATTCTCAAAAACCCTCATTTTCTCTAAATATTTTGAGTCCCTAAAGTCCTTATCGAATGGAACGGACGGATCCAGATCTAAACTTTCATGGGACGGAGCCGACATCTCTTTCGCAAGATTGAGGATACAAAATGAGTCGATTGAGTCGTTTTCTGGGACGTATCATGTCCATTGGCTCCCAAGCCTTGGCAATGGTGTCCGTTGTTGTAGCAGCAGGCGTCGGCTATCTCTGCTTTTCAAGCGAGGTAGGGTTCTCGCTAAAGATCATGAGCGCTCTCCTCTTTGGTATGACGCTCGCATCTTTCTGGATTAGGTTCAGAAATGGCGAGCGGTCTGACTCCGTAAATACCTCCTCCCAAGATCATCAAGACGTCCATCAAGAATTGGCAGCTACCGTAAGCGATTTCAATCAAGTCCTGTCTGCTTTAATGCAAAAAAGGCCTTCCGTGCATTCGAGCATGACCAAGGTGATCTCCTACACAGAGCAGAGTGCCAGCGAAATTGGTGGTTGCGTTATTAAAATCCATGGGACTTCTGAGAGCCAGCTGAAACATTCCATGGAGATCGCCAAGCAATTCTCCTTTTCCGATTCCAATCATTCGACCCTCTCCGGAGCCCTCAGAGAAACCACCCATCTATTGCAAGAGGCCCTCAACATGATGGCCGAATTCATTGTCACCAATCAAGAAGTCCAGCAGACCCTCAACACCGCCAGTCATTCAGCCTCTGCCATTACCAATGAAGCCAAACTGATGAATGAGCTCGCCCTTACCACTCGCTTGCTGGCATTCAATGCCAGGATTGAAGCTTCGCGCGCCGGACATCACGGACTCGGTTTTGGGGTCGTGGCTGATGAAGTGGGCGAACTGGCCAACCACGCTAAATCCTTGGCGCAGAACATCCAAGACGTCAGCAGAAAAATAAATGACGACATCAGTGCCATCACGAGCAAAATCAGTTCGGCAGGGCAAACGGCGCAGCAAAAAAGCCATGCGCTGCGCAATACCGCCAGCCAGGTGTTAGAAATGACCACAAAAACAGAAACAGAAATCAAAGCTGTTGCCATGCAGGCCCTGCAAGACTCAAAAGAGATTTCACAAAATATTAATGGGGTCATTTCCCATTTACAGTTTCAGGACCTGACCAGGCAGGAAATCGAAAAGACGCTCGCAATGATGGACAGGGCCTGGGGTACGAAATTTAAAAATGAGCAGGATTTGGCCCAAAGAGTGGACTCCCTTAAACAAAAACTGGAAACTTACGGGCTACCTACAACTGACCTGATGGCAAAATCCGTCGTTAGCGATGATTTTCACACGCCAACACATGGGCAACAGGAACGTCAGAACTCGACCTTTGGCGAGGTCATCCTCTTTAAGCCGAAAGAACAGAGCTCGGAGGATCCGGGCACGCCAAAACAAGAAGCGGTCGCCGGAGACGTCATACTTTTCTAAATACAACGACCTATCTCATTTTCAATATAAAGGGGTGTCAAGTGACAAAGCAGATGCAGGAAATCGCCACAACAAAAACGAGTGGCATGATGAGCCTACGCAAACGCACTTTATTTGTGATCGCCTTCACTTTGACCGCGATGATGGGAATGCTACTCGTTTTTTCCCAAACCATCGTTAAGAGTGGCTTCAAAAACGTGGAAGACCGCGATGCAATTATGAACGTGGGCCGCGTGCGAGATGCTTTTGCCATGCAAATTGACAATGTGGCCGTCAAAATAATCGACTGGTCTATTTGGGATGACGCCCATGTGTATATGCAGGACGGCAACGCAGAATTCGAAAAGTCGTCGCTCGCAGTCGGCGCCCTATTAGGAATGCAGTTTGAACTCTTCGCTTGGCGATTGCCAGATGGCAAAATCCGCTGGGCCCGGGTTTTTGATCTGGAAAAAGAAACGGACGAGCCTTTGAAGCCTGAAACCATAGCCTATTTTGATGCCCACCCAGAACTCTTCACCTACAAAAATGAAGAGGATCTTAAGGGAGGTATCATGAACCTGCCAGGCTTAGGACCCATTTTCTTCTCTATTCAACCGGTCGTGACGAGCGAAGGCAAAGGACCCATCGCGGGATCGATGATTGCGGCAAGGGCGATTAATGGCGCCATGATGGAAAAACTCATGAAATTAACCCATCTGAAGCTGGAAATTAAGACCCCGGATGAAGTTGCGAAAGATCGCAAATTCTCTCAAGCTCTGCCCCATTTAAAATCTCCCAGCGATACCTTTACCAAGGCCTTTTCAGAGCAGGAAATTAGTGGCTTCACTTCCTTTAACGACTTCTTCGGCAATCCCGTCGCCTATGTTCACATGTCCACTCCCCGGGAAATCCATGCCCAGGGCAATGCCACGATTTGGTCCTTTATGGTGGCGCTCGTGATTGCAGGTTTGATCTTTGGGCTTGTGATTTCTTTTATGCTAGAAAAAAATGTGATCTCTCGCGTGATAAAATTAGCCAACACGATCAACGAATTACGTACAAAGTCAGATTTAACCATGCGTGTTCCTGTTTCTGGCAGGGATGAAATTACCTCCCTATCTTACGCCACCAATGAAATGCTCTCATCCATTCAAAAAGGTCAAGACGCCCTCTCCGTGCGCAATTCCGATATGAAGTTGATTCTAGACAATGCCGAGCAAGGATTCCTCAATGTAAATTTGGATGGCTCCATTGCCGGCGAGCGCTCTAGCGTTGTCGACAAGTGGTTGGGCAGTCCCAAGGCTGAGTCGCGGATTTGGGACTACTTTTTTTCCTCCGTGCCTAAGACCGCAAGAATTTTTAAAATGGGTTGGGAACAGTTAGTCGAAGACATCTTTCCCTTTGAGGTGTCTGCCGCACAGATGCCAAGCACCATGGTTCTTGGTAAACAAGTTTTCGAAATCACCCTGCGCCCGGTCTACAATCAAGGCGTTCTGTATCGGGTTCTTGCCGTTATTTCAGACGTTACCGCAAGAATCGAAGCCGAAAAGAAAAGCCTCGAGCAAAAGGAAATGGTCAAAGTCTTTCAATTGCTGCTCGCGGACCGTGCCTCGTTGATGGAATTTTTCGAAGACAGCGCCGATAAGATCAAACAAATCAGCAGCAAACCCCAAATGGATCGCGCCCTGCAAATGCGCCATATTCACACTTTAAAGGGTAATGCGGCTCAATACGGCATCGAAACTTTTGCAGGCCTTTGCCACATCCTCGAGAGTAAATTGATGGAAAGCGATGCAAACTTGTCCACAGAAGATCGCGAACGCTTGCAAGCGGAGTGGCAACGAACGGAGACTCGTCTGGGCCCATTGCTGGAGCGAGGTCGGTCCAAGCAAAGCGTCGAGATATCCAAATCAGACTTCGATGACTTGATCGCGTCGATAAAGCGCAAAATCCAACATGAACAAATCGACAAGCTTATTGCTTCGTGGGAGCTGGAACCCCTCAACCGACGATTTGCTCGTCTGGCCAAAACTGTAGAAGGCCTGGCTGAGCGCTTAGGCAAAGAGACTATTGAGGTGACGATTCAAGATAATGGCTTAAGAACTCATACCGAGGAATTCTCCGACTTCTGGTCAGGCATAGTCCACACGATCAGAAACGCCGTGGATCACGGGATCGAATCTGCGGAAGAACGCAAAAAATTAGGGAAACCTAAAGGTGGAAGAGTGACCTTTGCCGCAAGCACAACGGACTCACACTTCCTGGTCGAAATCTCTGACGATGGGCGTGGGATTGATTGGAATGCTATCAAACTTAAAGCCAAAACTTATGGCATGCCTTGTGACTCCAAAGAAGACTTAACAAGCGCGATGTTCACAGATGGGATTTCCACCAAAGAGACCGTCACCGAAGTCTCTGGACGTGGAGTCGGCATGGCGGTTATCAAGGCTGCCGTCGAGGAGCTTGGTGGTTTCATTCAAGTACACTCAGAAATGGGAAAGGGCACGAGGTTCACATTTCTTTTCCCTATATCCAGAATCAGATTGGCTAAGACGATACAACCTTTGCTTGAAAAAGCAGCTTAAGAGGAGCAAAATATGGGTAAGAAAATTCTTATCGTCGACGATTCGGCCACGATGCGCCAACAACTCAATTTTACGTTGACCAAGGATGGATTTGTTGTCATTGAAGCTGGCGACGGGATTGAGGGCTTAACTGCGAGCGCCGCAAACCTAGATATCGCTGTCATCATTTCCGATGTCAACATGCCTAATATGAATGGCTTGGACTTTCTAGCTAAGCTACGAGAAAAGGGGGTTAAGGCGCCTGTCATCATGCTGACCACTGAAGGTGCTCCTGACCTTATTGAGAAGGCCAAGAGCCTTGGAGCCAAGGGCTGGCTGGTGAAACCCTTTAATCCAGACATGCTCGTTGCTGCAGTAAAAAAACTTGCAGCGTAAGAGCCGCTTGGCCTGATGTCCTGGTCCAGAAAATGTTAAACCACCGCCAAGTGAGGTAGAAATGCGTGCTTTATTGGACACGAAAAAACACCTTCTATTCCTTCTGCTATTTGGCTGCCAGAGTACCAAGAATGCCCCTGATAAAGCTGCCACAAACCCGATTCAGCCTGAAAATCCAGCGCAGCAAGCTCTTGATAAATCTAAATCAAGCGGATGGGGCAAGGACCCCCAATCTGTGCCAGATATAACAGACTTTTCAGCGCTAAAGTCCAAACCGGCAATTTTAGGCAGCGATGATGAGCCATGGGCGATTAATCTTACAGCTTTGCGATGGACCGATCCCCAAACTCAGAACTCTTGGTTTCTTTCCTACAAAGCAAAATTATCTAATGACAGTCGTTTGGAGAACGTGCGCAATTTCAACGCCAAGCATAATTTAAGCGCCGTTGATTCCGATATAAGCGCTGAGTCCTTCTGTAAGAACAGAAATGGTGAAATTCCTACTTTAGCAGAGCTTAGTCAGGCTCTAGCCAATGGCCTTCAACAAGAGATTGAAAAGTCTGGAAGGCAAATTTTTTATGGCGATGGAAGTTCAGACGGCCTCTGGACCAAGACACCCTCCAGCCCAGAAGTGCGTCCATTCAAACAATGCCATGATGACTTCTTGATGACTTACAGCGTAAAAAATAGATTTTGGGGTTGCGCCGAATCCTCGGGCAACACAGGAGTTGGTGAGCATACTGCGCTCACATGTAATGCAGCCTGTATTGTTCGCGCCAAGTAATATCGCACTCATCAGGAGAGGCTGTATCCGCGCTACGCCCGTGTTGCTTCATTGAGAAGTGATCCCAAAGTGCCTTCATCGATACCGGCAATTTCAATACCCGCAAATATCATCAGGGCATTTTGAGACCGCAGATTAAAGCGCAACTGCCAGCAACTTGGTCCAGACTGCAGGTCATCGCCGATACCATTGATTTCTACGCCACAAAGTTTGGCTGTAGACGTCAGGATTTGTCCATGGGCCTGCACTTCCAGAACTTGTTTGATAAAATATTTCCATGAAAAGAGCAGAAACGATAGGGTTTTTGATCTGCGCTATTCAAACCCGCTAGGCTTTCTTGCGCCACTCACATTTAGCCTTGAGGCATTTCCCCCAAAGATCCAAACGGTGATCTTGCAGCTCAAATCCATACTGCTTCGCAATCGATTTCTGCAGGGCTTCGATCTCGGAATTTTCAAATTCAATGACGCGGCCACAATCTTTGCAAAATAGGTGATCATGATGGCTCTCAGGCTGATCAAGCTCAAAGAAACCGCTGCTATCCGCAAAAACTCGATGATTGATGAGGCCCGCATCCTTAAATAGGTTTAAAGTGCGATAAACCGTAGCCAGACCAATATCGTGTCCTGCCTCTTTGAGATCACTGTGCAAGGATTCCGCATCAAAATGTTTTCCTGAAACGGCAAGCATTGCTTCGGCAATAATCTTTCGCTGGCTGGTTTGTTTCAACCCCTGACTTATCAAGTAGTGATCCAAACGTTCCAACAGATCTTCCAGGCTTGTCGCCATTTGCTATTCCTGCCTGCAAAAAGGGGTTCTATCTAAGGCCTGCATTTAAGCGGCTGACATGCCTTATTCCGTTCCGCAATCATAAAGTTTAGATCCCGAGTTCCTGTTCGCCCTTTTCAGCGAGCCGTTCGGCCACAAGTTGCGTCATGCATCGCACCATCCTTTCGACATCCTCCAACCTAGTGGCGCTGCCGAGACTGACGCGAGCCGAATTAGCGGCAATATCTTCAGAATATCCCATCGTCATAAGCACTCGACTTCCGGCAGACTTGCTGCTACTGCACGCACTTCCAGAAGAGACGGAAATACCTGCCTGTTCCAAACAATCTACCAGTCGCACTTTAGATTTGTTCAAATGAAAATTAATCGTATTTGGTAAACCATTGTCTAGGTCACCATGTATGACCAAGCCAGGAAGAGATCTCAGCTTTTCAGCCAAGAGATCGCGCAATGCGCGCATCTCGCGGTAGCTCTCTTCTATCTGCGGCAGAGCTAAGAATCGTTGACCAAGGGAAATAATCCCCGGCATATTATGAGTTCCAGGACGTAAACCACATTCTTGACCGCCTCCTTGAAAGTGCGGCTCAATGGTGCGCGCGGCCTTCAAATAGAGGGCACCCACTCCCTTCAATCCTCCGATTTTATGTCCTGATAGGCTAAAGCTATCCACGCCAAACATTCTTTGCGCCAAGTTTGAAAGCTTACCCACGCCCTGAACACCATCGCAGTGAAAATGAACCTGAGAATGCTCCGCCTGACAAGCTTGTACCCATTCGCGAATGGGATAAACGGTTCCAACCTCATTATTTGCCAGCATCAAACAAACCAGACTCGTGTTCGGCCGGAGGGCCTTCAGGAAAGCCTCGGTGGAAATCTGGCCCTGGTCCGCGACTGGCAGCAAAGTCCATTCACACAAGCCTGCTTCGACAAGCTTACGCAAAGGATCAAAAATCGACGCATGCTCCATGGCGGAAGTGACCACATGGGGCAGGCTCGCTCGCCCCTGCTGACTTTGGCTCCGGCGCCAAGACCCTAAGGCACCATAAATAATAAGATTATTTGATTCTGTGGCTCCCGAAGTGAAGTAGATTTCCTTCTTTTGCACCCCGAGCGCCTTGGCAATGGCCCCGCGGCTCTTTTCGACCCATAGTTTTGCATCCATCCCGTGACTGTGAGCGCTGGAAGGATTAGCATCACAGCCAAAGAGCGCTCTGCCAATTTCCTCGTAATGTTCGCGAGTAATCGGTTCTGTGGCGTTATGGTCTAGGTAAATTTTGCTCATGGGTCAAATGCTACGCAATCCTTGCAGTGGCTACGGCTTTTCCGTCTTCGAGTCTCGTCCGATGAGGCATTAAACATCATTTGGCCGTGAAATGAAAATCAATTTGTGCAGCACCTCAGGACACTTTGGCTTTGCCACACCGCAGAGAAAGCGCACTTATTTTGCGATATTAAGCCTTCTTGGATGTCTCTATTCGGATATCTGCCATGCCGACATTGCTCTCCAAGAATTCTCCCATCGCAAGCACATCATTCCAGGTGAGCGTTCGGCCCTGATGGGTGGCGCCTTTACCGCCCTCTCTGATGACTCTTCTGGCCTTTATTTTAACCCGGCTGGCATCAGTTACACCGAGCGCAAGCAAGAGTCCATCGCAATGCTTTATAGCGAATACAGTCAACAAACGGAGTATCGCAACGCAATCGCCGACCTGCCCTTTACCGAGAGCTCTCGAAGCCGATTTGCTTCCATCTCGGGTGGTGTCTTCAAGAAGTCGCCTTTTACCTTTGGCTATTCTTTCCTGACCCTTGATAACCGTAGCATCAATCAGGATGACAGCTTTGAAGGACTTACCAATACTGGAGCGCTCCAAGATTTCTCCCGTATTCACTTAGAAAACACGAGCCTAACTTTGGTGGGCGGAGGCGGGGCTTATCAGATAAGCAAGTCATGGTCGATCGGCCTATCGACCTTCCACTATCAGCGTCACAACGAATTAATGGATGCCCAACTAGCTGGTTTTTCCGACGGCAGCATTTTTTCTTATGTTTCAAAAGCTGAAACCAACAATGAGGGTTTTATCCCCATCTTGGGATTTGTCTATCGTCCTGAGCACTTTGCGATCGGCATCTCGGTTCAGAGAGTCCATGCGACTAGCGACAAAACGACAGCCAGAGAAGCAGCCCTTGTCTTTAATGGGACTAGCTCAGAGGTAACATCGACCAATCGCCCCATCCAAACCAATCTGTACAAGGAACCACAAATGGATACCTATAGTCTTGGGCTTGCCTATTTTGGTGGCAAATTTCTGACGCTTTCCACAGACCTCAATTACTATAAAATCGCAGATCAAAATTCCGCTTCCAGAGATACCATCAATTATGCAGGAGGTCTGGAAATCACTCTACGGCCCATTCGTATAAACTACGGCTGGTTCACCAACCACACTCTCTACCGACCGTTGGAACATGGCCAAACGAACCAATCGGCACACATAAATTTCATAGGACAAAGCTTCGGCTTTTCCGTCGTCAGCAAAGACATTGATATCGCCCTTGGTGCCGTGCTGCAGGAAGGCAAAGGTCACGCACAAATTGTGATCGATGATGTGGATGTCCAAGAAGTCCGCAGTGAAACGGAGATGTATTTCGTTGCGGGTAGCTATCGCTTCTAAGCCCTAAGCCCCTACAGAAAAATCAACCTCACCCAGCGGTACCTTCACCCTGACCATCATTTCCACTCCCCAGAACCTCAAACAACACCCGCCGTCTTGCGGTACGAATCTGGGATTTTTTGTATTTATCATGGCTAGCTGAACCATAGGAGTTAGCCGCGTAGGATTCCTCGTCCATGATTTGCACTTCAAAATTGAAAAACTCTGAATAGCCCTGGGTCTTTTTCACGGATTCCCGCGACTCAACGAACTGGAGGAAGGTTTGTAAAACGGTTCTATGGGGACCCCGGATTTCCGAGTTGGCAAGGGCACGGCGCATCACCCTGACCCAGTCCAGACTGGGGTTCTCCATGCGAATCAGCTGGCGGCAGGTAAGTTGAATGGAGCGATAATCCATGGCGCTGTGCGGGTTTTCGGAACGGTCCTGAACCCTAGGCTGAGCTAAATCATGGATACCAGCTTTGAACTCCTCGACGGTGATCCGATCATTCATCAGCTTATCGACCAAATCTTGGGATCCGTTCTTAAACTGCGTGAAATCTATCAGCGAGTTGCGAATTCTTGCCGGATTGGTATTGGCAAAGGTAACCATATAGAACTGCCGCATGTACTTGACTGCAAGCATGACATCTTCGCGCTGGCGCACCACAAGACGCACGCCTAATAAATCATGGATCGTTTCAGCAACATTGGCTCTTTTATGCAGTAGCTTTAGAATAATACTTTGGCGACTCTTGACCGTCTTCCAATCTACTCGGGCGAGCTCAATCTTCTGTTCCTCTACGCCCAGCCAAATTCTCGCGGATTCATCGGAAAAAACGAATTTACCAAAGCGCCCTAGGATTTGCTCCCTTGCAATATCGACGGAAGCATAGTGCCTAACGCTTTCAATATGAGAGATCGTATGCATCACCCGCAGCAGAGCGCAGGCCCACGCGCCCCGCCTGTGATAGGTAACATGGTCATCAGAGGCCCAAAGCAGGAGGCTGCGCGGGTCGTCACAAAATAGAATATCGTCTGGGGGATGAATCCCCTCCGCCCATTCATCGGGCATAAGAACATGCTGTATAAAGTGCAGGGCCTCTAACACCAGCCCATGTACGAATCGGCGGTCATCTAGGTTATCTAGATCATAGCCGTAACCTCGGACAAACTCATTGGCTTCCAATTGATTCTTGATTTTGAGAACATTGAGGTCAATGGCAGACTTGCCACCAAGCATGACTTCCATCACATGCCAGGGAAAAGACCACTGGAGAAGCAAACGATTTTTATCCAGAACCGGGTCTTGAGTCATGCAGGCATCCTTGAGGGGACGAGTCTGAACCTATTCCGTAAAGGAACGGTGCTGCGGGCCTTTTCCCGTTGTTCTAGCGGTTTGGAGTTTGGGCATTTTAGCAAAAATCGCCTCAGGCCTGTGGCCAGCATTTTACGAGCATCAGGAAAATAAGGTATCATAAATTTTAGGATTCCAGCGAGGAGCAATGTGCCTATGTTCATGCGGCAAATCTACTTATTAGCAGCCTATTTCTCTCTTCATTCCCTTCCCTGCTTTGCTGAGGATCCTAAACCTGCGCCGGCGCAAGCGATTAGCGCCGTCAGAAAAAACTACTATATTCATGATTGGGTTTCCTTCCCCGCACTTACGGGGAAAGACTTGAGCAGCGGTGAGAGCTACAAATTTGAGCCTCAACGCGGAACGGGGATGATCGTTGTTTTTCTCGCTTCGTGGTGCGTGCCTTGCCAAAACCTAATGCCTGCCATATCAGAGATTGAAAAAGCTCTTCATCCATCGCAGGTAAAAGTTGCCTATGTATTCGCCCATGACGCAGAATCTGACGCTTTAGGCTTTGCTGCGGAATATGGCATTAATCAGCCCATCCTCGCAGATCACGAGCTCTTAAAAGCCTTCAAGAACCCACCTCTGCCAAGTATCTATTTGGGAGATCGCAACACCTGGTTGGCGGGAAGGTGGCATGAACCGACACCCGATGATTTGGTGAAATTGAAAGGGCTCGTCAAAGGAATGACCTATTTTTAAGTTGGCAACTTATTTGGCAATGGGAAGCTCACAAGCCTCCGGAGTCCAGTTCAGACGCGGAAGAGATCATTTCCGGATGCCAGCGCAGGCGAATCTTTATAAAGTCAAAATTCTTGTCAGATTTGGATTGGTTAATTAAAGATCCAAGAGGAGCCTTGCGCTCTCCCCCGATATCCGTGGAGTCAAAGTCGAGTTTCTGTGAATCTTTTGCGCCCTTTTTAACAGTAAAGCTCTTTTCGCTGGAAATGACTTTCTGGCGAGAGGTACTCTTCTTTTGAGCCACTAAGGGCGTTGCCAAGACGAGGAACACAGACATAAATAGTGCATGATTTAATTTCATTCCGCCCCCTTACCACTCTTTATCGGCATAATCCTAAAAAACCTTAAGGAATTCCGCGATAACAGGACTAACAGGCCATCGTACCGCGACTTCCGAATTATAACATAGCAGGAATAAAAACAAGAGTTTCAGGATGATAAAGCCGCGCTGGCTGGCCCCTGTATGGGGCTAAGCCAGCGAAAGACAGATCCTATTCTCCAGCCTTTTGCAAACCATACTAACGGTCCGTGAGAAGGCCTGCCGTGAATCTTTTTCACCCCCACTCTTTCCCAATTCGCGACCCTTCCTTGTTAAGCTAAGGAAGGAATTCTCTCCCATGTTGCCTGCAATAAGAGGAATAACAATATGTTTGCCAAAAGACGTTCGCAGCGGCAAGCCTTGATACTCCTGATCCTGTGTGCTTCGCAGATCGGCCTTGCGGCCGAACGCAAGACGGTCTTTGCACCCTGGATCCGCCTGACGAATGATGCAAGCCATATTCGCCTAAGCCCCAATTCACGATATGTCGCCTTCACCGACGGCTTCGATCGTCACCTCAAAATCGTTGATCTCTCCTCTGGCAAGATATTCGCTGTAAGTCAGAGCCGAACCGACGGCTCCTATGTATGGACGCCGGATGGGCATCGGCTTATCTATCGGGAAATCATTGCAGGCCAGTCGCCAAAGCCATCTCTCGCATCCCGGGTACTGGCCTATGATGCAGGTTTAAAGAAAAGCGTCATGATTGACGAGTTGGCGCAAGCTACCGGACTATTAACTCTCGATCCCAGAGATCAGCGACTGCAAATCATGGGAGAACGTAGCGTCATCAGTCATCAGATTATTCTCCCTGAACAACGCATGGCTAAGTGGCAAATGGCCTCGCGGGTTGA
>JBIKVD010000202.1:0-7991 GCA_044357055.1 Oligoflexales bacterium
TAACGATTAGTGATGTAGAGGATACTCTCGATTGCGGTCTGGCAACCACTGGTACAAGTTCTAACACGATACACGTACCAAATGCCAACATTGTTTTCGGCGGTGCATTTCCAAACTGCACAGTAACAGTCACTCCAGCCGCTAATCAATATGGCTTGGTAACCATTACAGTTACTGTCGTTGACGGAGTCTTTGCGTCTTCCCAGGACTCATTTTCCTTGACCATCAATGCTGTGAACGATGCCCCGACCATCTCGAATGTGGCGAATCAAACCATTAATCAAGACAGTAGTACAGGGGCTCTAGCAGTGACCATAGCTGATATAGACGACGCCCTGACCTGCGCTGCGGCCCTGAGCGGCTCTAGTTCCAACACGACTTTGTTACCAAACGCAAATATTGTTTTTGCAGGCACAGCACCGAGCTGCACCGTAGCGGCTACTCCTGCTGCTGGGCAATACGGTACCGCAACTGTGACTTTGACCGTGAGTGATGGCACCGCGAATGCACAAGATACTTGGGTTCTCACAGTCAATGCTGTCAGCTCAGTGGTGACGTCGTTCTCCGATACGAGTAATGCAGGCAGCAGTTTTGGTGGCAAAGTTAGTAGCAGTTATGTGACGCTCAATCCCAATGATGTCAGCATGACGACTTGGAGTGTGGCGCAGCGGGAACTGCCGAAATTGAAGGCCAATGACGGCTTTATCAATATGGCAAACAACGTGTTGCTGGTGGACTTTGATGGTACCGGTGCTTTGAGCGCGACGGAGCTGGATGAAACTGGAAATGCTAATGATATAAATATCTATGGTTCTAATATGAATTACGCGACGGGCGTCTTGGACCAGGCTTTGGCATACGATGCCGGTGACGGTGATATGGATTTTTATGGCGCAGGTTTGACTGCGGATTTTCCAGGTGTCACTGGTTCCACAGCTTCAGATTTTTCTGTCATAGGATGGTGGAAATTTGAGGCGGTCGGTTTTAATCATTTCATATTTATGAAGGACTCTTCTCCTAAGAGCTTTGTGATGCGTGTCAACGCCGGCAATGAGCTGCAGTTTGATGTGCACAGTGCCGATGCTACCCTTTCTAGCATCGATAGTAATCCAGTGACACTGGATGAGAATCGATGGTACCACCTCGCTGTGACCTATGACTATGTAGCCAATAATACTTCGATCATGAAGATTTTTGTTGATGGTAAGCGCGTTGCTCAGAAGACAAACGCAGTCGGCCCCATGCAGCAAGGTAACGCTAGCGGATACTATTTGCGACCCTACTGGGATAGCAATATTACCCATATGGATGAGTTTGCCGTTTTCAAAGATGTCGTCTCGGAGGCTAATATTGCGAGCATCTATAAGCGACAGAAGCCAGCTGTAACCTTTGTCGGAACAGACGATGGACTTTTGACCTCTCGCGTGATGGATTCCAATAAGCCTGCTGGCATCAATTGGAATACCTTGAGTTTCCGCGGTCAGGCGCCCTATGCCAAGGAGTTGATACCGAGTACCGCAGAAACAGTCTATTCTCTCGATAATGCACCAGCGTCGCTCTACACGGGATTAAAGGCATACTGGAAATTTAATGGCACGGAAGGCGCCAGTATCAACAATGGTGCGACGATTGCGGATGCATCGGGCAACAACCATCCTTTGACGGCTGTAAATGGTGGCAATACTTCCGTGGGATTGAGTTACCAAGCTGGTGTGCTGAACACGTCGGTGGTTTTTACTGGTGATGAGGCAACGGACTGGTTAGAAGCCGCGGATCATGCAGATTTTAGCTTCGACTCGGATGCAAATTATAGTTGGATGTTTTGGTTTTCTAAAGACACAGTAAATTACGGCGAATGGGAGGCGCTCTATTCGGTCACTGCTGGTGGGAATGATTATATCGGAATCTATCCAATGGATAGTAATTCGGAAGTGAACATGGGTGTAGGCTTCTACATTCAGAATACGGCTAATGGTGGTTTGAGCTGTTATACTTATGATCAATCGTTCAAATCCGCTGAGTACTATCATTTAGTTGTCACTTACGACGGGACCATCGGTACCTATGTGAATCGGGTTAAGATTTACCTGAATGGCATCAATGTAACAGGCAGGTGTGTGACTAATGGCGGCTCTATGGGTGATTTCGATCCATGGGCCATTCAAATAGGTGATGCTGAACCTTGGCCCGAATCCTTTGATGGCAAGATCGACGAAGGTGCTTTCTGGCATCGGACTTTGAGCGATGCAGAAGCCTTACAACTATATAGGCGTGGTACGAATCGTTTGAAGTTTCAGGTGCGTGCGTGTACTAATGCAGACTGTAGTGATGGGACCTTCGTCGGACCAGGTAATTCGACCACTGCTTTTTTCACGGAAGAAAGTAATAGTGGGGTCGGATTCCCCTCATTCACTCTGCCCAGCTTTGGTCTCAAGCGCTATTTTCAGTATCGGATGACCATGGATATTAATGACCCTAACACAAATATCACCTTAGAACAGGTCGATATCAATGGCAGCGAATAGCATAAATTATTTAAGTTTTTAACACAGAGCGGCATTTCTAGATCCATTGTATTCGCATCCTCTACACCTACCTCCACTTCTATCTCCACCGGCCTTGGGTCTTGGGCGACAGGCTGATTTGATGTTCCAGTGGGATGATCATCAATGATAAATGCAATCCACTCACAGTAACTTACAGCTATGGGCAATTGGATTGAACTTCTATGCGCCCAAAAGGTGGCAAAAAATCCAATGTCCCCCCGTCCCTCGGCAATAGCGTTGAATCTGCGCCCCAAGGAAAGGGTACCTATTCTCTGACGGCTATAAATGACTCTAGGTTAACCTCCAAGAATGATTCGCTTTGGTAATCAATGCATTTCAGATTTGAGGTCATCACTGCTCCTTAAAATATAAATTCCTTCGTATTTTCAGCACTTTCAAACCCCTCGGTAACACTTTTCCTGACTCGACTCGTAGTGGCAATCTTAAAATCTGGACATATTTTGGTAATTATTATGGATAGTTGCATCCTCAACTGAGCTTATCCTCAAGATGCATTTGCTTCAATCCGAGGAGCCTTTCAGAGGAGTTGAAGGAAAACGAATTGGGGTCAAAAAAGAATGGCTGGTATTACCTTTAAATCACAATCCGGAATCTCCATTCTTGGAGCACTCATTGGAGCTTCGCTGTTAGGCATTGTATCCGTGACTATCATGCAGACCCATGCCAAATACCAGAGCTTAGCTGCAGCCAAAGTCACCCAGTCGGATATCGATAACGCCGTGAAAGTTCACATGGCATCCATTATTGCCAGCCTAAACCAGCAGAATATCGTGGATCGCATCGTTGATGTTGGCAAACTCAAGAGTGTCAATGCCAGGTTTGACAATGGCTTTTTTGCGCAATGCTTTCGTGCCATCACCGGCTTCCCCCCCACTCAGACGCTGCGGGTAGGAAGTATCCAGTATTCGATTTTCTATGACCTCGCCCCCATGACCTATAGTCAAGGCGTTTATGCAGCTGCCTCGGGCTTGAACGCTATGGACGTACTCTACCTTTCCGCAAGAAGGACACATCAGCTGGGGGGGCAGACCTTTGAAAGTAATTATGGCTACTTCATTTCACGATAGCAAAGGTCAAGCTGGGGAAACCATGATCAGCCTGATTGTGGGGATGGCTATTACAGCTGTCGTTGCTGGGATTTATTTCGGCTTTATCATCAACAGTGATCAAAGAGCTCGTGCCAGCGCCTCATATATTGAAACGGACATTGCAAGGCGCTTAGCTAAATATGTTCTGGGGTCTTCGACCACAAAAGCTGTGCGCAATGAGATCTGGTACAATAGCGAGATTTTGCAACGGCTACGCCTTAATTCATTCTCGACATCACTAAGCAACAATATGGCTCGTCCCGAGAGCATTTTCTTTCAGGATGGACTCTTTCTTGAGCAATCAAGCCCAGGCTATCAGGTAAAAAGCTCGACAGGTGCTAATCGCTCGGGCCTCTTGTCATATTTAAAAAGAGCTGGAAATTATAATCCAATGATTAGTCTAAGCAACGTCCAACTTCAAGCGAGTCCGACGACGCAGACCTTTGCCATGAACGTCCGTGAAAGAAATGAAGCGGGGGCAAAGTCACCTTGGAGCAGCTTGGTTCCGGGTGCATTCATCGCAGCGAATTCAGCGGCAGGAACAGTTATCTACAGTTTGGTTAGCTTCGCTGGCAACACTCTCAGACTTAGGACCATTGGCTCTTATGTCACGAATATCGGTAATTTTTCCTCACCCGTCATTCGCATCGATGCTGGTACTTCGCTGGTGGTCCTGGTGCATGCCTTGATTGGCATAACCGTGCCAGACAGCCGGTCTTTCACCTACCTACAGGCACTTGAAAATGATCCCTCTCAGGGTCCCAACGTTTATGTGCAAAGGTTTCTCACGAGCTATCATGTTGAGCAGCTCGGTATTGTTGAGTCCAGTGATCTTGATGTCAGACTGAGCGGAAACTTGGCAATGAAACCCAAAGGGGGTCTGTATGCTCTCACACTGAGTGTGCAGGGGGGATGTCGGCTCATAGACGGTGATCAAGATATCGATGGTGTTAAATGTATCGCTGACAAAAACGAGAATCTTCTCGCGGTACGAATTGACTTGTAGGGGAATTGGGTATGATGACAGCAGTGTTCCTGACTCTACTGAGTATTTTATCGGTCACGGTTTTTACGGTGAATATGAATCGTAGCTTTGACGTAGGTGCGAAATTAGGCAAAAAAAACGACGATGCCTATGTGCTTTCGTTTGCCGATTTAGCTGTCCGTAAAGAATTAATTGCGACAATGAAGGCACAAAATATCACGTCTTATCAGCTTAATGAAGCCCTCGTCTGTGCCTCCGAGGCTGCGGGGACAGCTTCAGGAGGCCGATGCAGTTTGGGGGTGACGTTTAATTCGGCAGACAATTCCAAGTGGGCATTCGCGAGAAAATGGACCGAATATAAAAAAATTGATCTCCATGCCCTTAGTCAGGAATCGAATTTGGCTGTAAAGGAGAACACCTATTTCCGTCTCCTCAACGTTGAGATGTTTGATGAGTCGAGCTTTTTGAATGTAGGGATCGCCACGAAAATGCCAGATGGGACCTATAAGGAGCTCGAACGTTTGCGATTGCGCGGGGGAACCCATGGGTTCCTCTCCAATGCAGTCACGGTAAACAGCCTAAAATGCACCTTATGCCACGCGAAAATCTATGGCGATGTCGTGGAGTATGAGGCGAATTCTCTTGGCGATTCACGGCAGACGATGGTGCATGGAGGCTGGTATAAGCCAACAAACAGTCTTGGGACTCCTGGTATCGATAGCGCACTTCCACAGGTGTTAGGGTGGGCTCAAAATGTTCTAGGACTTCCGTTAAACGGCTATCCCCATCAAAACCGTTTCGCCGCAAACTATGTTTTTAGTAACTATGATCTAAATAGTTTTACTCCTATTCGGAATGAAAAATCGGTTGCGGATAGGCGAAATCACGAAATCTTTGTTCGTCAAAATATTGGCAACTATGCCAGCGGCAGCAAGATGCCCTTTAACTCGATGCGCCAAGAACTTGTGCTACCCAAATTCGACCCCTTTTCCTATAGCGCGATAGCGAATGGGACCTTGCGGGCCATGATGTGCACCAAAGCTCTCCATAGTAGCGACCCGATTGATTCAGCCTGTGCCAAATCGAGAAGGCAGATCCAGGGTAAAGTCTCCGGTAATTTTCTGCTCGATGGCACGAACCAGCCGATTGAAATTACCGGAAACATCTTTGTCGAAGGCGATCTTATTATTTTCGGAGTCGTTCGGGGGCAGGGAAATATAGGAGTGACAGGAAACATCTATATTGCTGATGATTTGGGCTATCGAAATCCCTTGCCAGCGAATGGCAGTATAGCAAGTCACATTCCCTTATTTAGCGGCAGCACAGCCGGAAATCAGGAATTGACTCTAATTGGTAGCAATCCCAATGATCCCAGCAGTAGCTACCAGAGAAATCTTGCGAAAAAGTACGCCGATAGCGATCGTCTCGGTTTATTTGCGGCCAATAATATCATTATCGGCTCTCCATTTCCCCCAGATACTCTGCACAGTTCCGGCGCGGACGCCACGGAAACAGACCTCAGCCGGTATCCGGGTGGCTATAACACAGATGCAAGCTATATTAGCTCGCACATTTTGAGTAAGTTTGAGGGTGAACTGGTAAAAGATCAGCTGGGCTTTGTTTTGGATGCAAAGCTGGTTGATGGTAGAAAATGCTTTTTGCGACCCTGGGATAGTGTGAGTACCTGTGCTTCTATTTCGGAAGGTTCTATCTACAAAGGGAAACGGAAATTTGACACCTCTACGAATCGAGGTCGCTATGCCGAAAATCGCTCTCCCGGAATATCAGAAGCCTACATTAATTTGTTCTATCCCACGAACGTGGATGATGGGAAATCCTATGACTGGATTACACCAACGGGGTACTTGCGTTCCACTTCTTCAGTAAGTGATCTGGGGCGTCTCGTACAAGGCCCTAACCGGCCTTTGACGCGGACAAAATCGAGCTATTTGAGAATGCCGGGTACAAATCCCTATGACCCTTCGACTTGGAATGTTAACCAATTGGCAGGCGATATTGTGGCCAAATATGAGCTAGAGCACGGGTATTATGGTGTCCGTCCTGCGGTGGGAATCAGATCGCGAATTCGGGAATTTTTTGAATTATGCAAGCAGGTTGGTGTTGGCACACCTGGGGATCCCTACCGCCCCCATCTCGGGATCGAAGGCAGGGACGCAGGGAATACCGCTACTATATGGGTTGACACCACCAAGGCCGACGGCACCAAAGAGAAGGTCTACAATCTCGTTTGCGATTTTATGTACTATGATAGCCCTGGAAAGATACCTCAAGCCGGGGGCGCCACGCTAGGTGCTCATATTAGCTATTACGGGCCTGCACCGGTGGGAACCCAATACATGGTGGTTTGTTCGGATTTCATAAGTATTCCTGGCGTGGGACCTGATGCCAAAGCCCCGACTTGCTTGGCGCCGCCTTTGACCCCGAGACGAGAATCGGATGTCACAGAGAATATCGGTTATGGTAACCCCAAATTGTTCGGCAACAGCGATGTGCGTCTTAGGCTGATTAATGGCTGGTGGACTCCTGTTGGGGGTGGCTACCCGTCCTTATACGGGGCCTCGAAATTTTGGAACCCGGGGAATCGAAGTAGTGGCACCATGAATAGGGCTTGGACGGCGAACCAAATTGAGGTGGTAGAGTCCCTTTTGGTGGCGAACCACTTTGTCGCAATTATTGACCAAACGACAAGTTCACGCCAGCTACGAATTCATGGCCCGGTCGTTGCCAAGGACATACAGGGACGACTCATTAACTTAATTGGTTCCCAGGTTAACCTCTCAGGCGCGCCAGCGGGCGTGGTGCAGAACGATATGATGCCATGGAACCAAGATGGTGATATCGAAATTTTACCCAGCATCATCATAAAGCATGATCCTCGCTTCCAATACACTGTGGATTTCATCTATCACAATTATGCGAAATCGGATTTTGGACGCTAGCGTTAGGGTTGAAGAGCCATGTATTCAGATCTTTCAAAGAAAATACTGCTTGCCTTTGTTTTGGCTCTTGGTCTTTCTTTTCTCTTGGCAAAAAGGCTTAGTCGAGGCGAGGAAAAGCTGCATTTGCAGTCTCGGGATCGCTCTTCGGTTACAGCACTCCCTGCCGAGGGAAGCGTACCGGTCGTCGAGCTACGCGAAATGCAGACTCCTAAAACAGAATTTGTGGAGTCGCTAAAGGCCCTTTCTTTCTTCAGCAGTAAGAGAGTGATAGGTGCGTCGGACTATTCTGTCCAAGAGGCCGATCAAAGCGGGGTCCTTATTTTGAAAGTCGGAGGTGAGACGGTACGAACGCTAAAAAGTCAACTAGCACCTATGGCTTGTCCAGGTTCCT
>JBIKVD010000001.1:0-59588 GCA_044357055.1 Oligoflexales bacterium
GTTATTGGTCGGGAAGGTCAAAGCCTAGAGGTCATCGTCCTTACGGACGAGGAGGTATCCCGTCAGCATTTCCTCATAAAAAAGCGCGGACGGCTCTATATCCTGCAGGATCTAGATTCAAAAAATGGCACCTATGTCAACGGCGATAGAGTCCACAACTCCATCCTCCGAAATGGGGACAAGATACTGGTTGGATCCACCGAGCTTAGCTTCATCAGCTCAGAAGCCAGGATTCAACTCGGCAAGCAGATCCATGATCATAAAATGATCGTCGATGAGGAAGGGGAGCCCTTTTCCGGAAGTCGCATCGTCATCTCTCAAGATGCAAAAGCCACCCAAAACACCCAGATCAAACTGGGAACCTTCACCATTATGCAAGGAAACCAGGACCATCTCGCAGCAACGAAGCTGATTTATGATCTACATGCTAACCTTCTGGTGATTACCGACATCCACGAAGCGGCACGTACGGTGCTGAAATTCATTCATCAATTGCTCCCCAGCGTTGACCGAGCGACGTTCTTAATGTGGCCCAACAACTCCCAATATCTGACGCCTTTCGCCGTTACCCACTTTACGAGGGAACGTGCCCTGCGTCTCAACAAAGCTGCCCTAGAAGAAGTCATCAATCGTAAGCAAGGGATTCTCATTGCAGCAGACCCTCACTCCCATGTGGATTTGCGTGCCCTGTTACCTGTCATTCATAACAACCACATGTTAGGGATCATTCACTTGGAATCTGCCAATCCCAATGGCTTTCCAGCGCCAATCATCGATCAAGTCAATGCCTTCCTTGCACGATGTGCGCCCTCACTAGAATCTATGTATCTGCGGCAGGAGTTAGATGCATGGCTGGTAGGCACCATGGAAACCATGATAAGTGCCATCGAAGCCAAAGATACCTATACTTACGGGCACTCGGAGCGAGTCAGTCGCTATTGTATGGCTATCGCCAATGAATTGAAATTGGATCGACACACGAAAAAACTGCTGCTGGCAAGTTCCTTGTGTCACGACGTTGGAAAAGTAGGAATTCCTGACAACATTTTGAAGAAAGCTGCGCTACTAAGCCCTGACGAATACGAAGAAATGAAGCTACATCCCACCATTGGCGCTGATATCATTTCCCACTTGCCGAATTCGCGTAAATTCATCTCTGGCGTCAAATATCATCATGAAAAATGGGATGGAACTGGTTATCCTGAGGGCCTCGTCGCTGAGGAAATTCCCTTTTTTGCTCGTATCGTCTGCATCGCAGATGTCTTTGATGCTATGGTTTCTGGGCGCTCCTATTCTGGATTTATGGATCAAAATGATGCCGCGGAAAAATTAGCATCAGAGGCAGAGCTGTTTGATCCTGAGGTTCTCAAGGCTTTTGTCAGAGCTCAAGACAGTGGAGCCTTAACTTTGAAAACTAGCACCCTCAATCAAGCTTTGCCCGACAGCGAGACCGAAATCAATTATGCCCAGGATTTTTTGCAAATAGATAAAAAGGAATCCTAACCGCCCGCATATGAACCGTTTGATCGCTATTCTAGATTTCTAGTGCCCACCTTGCACGCTTTCGCTGCATTTAAGCTATAATCAAATAGTTGTTTCATCGCTGCCAATCAAATCCTACATGCCAAGATGCTGCGGATCTACCAGGGGAGTGTGTCTATGTGGGGTGAAATCGCTCACAGCCTACAATCGGGAAATCTCTATTTGATTGTGATGATGGCGTTGGCTTTCATTGGTTTGATCATGCTTTTTGAGCGTTTGATCGCTATATCTGTCGTATATAACTACAACCATCAAAAATTTATGGAACAAATGCGCAAGACCATTGCTGCTGAAGATTTTGATCGCGCCCGCAGCATCTGTCAATCCGCCTCAAAAACCTCACTGCCCCATATCGCCAAAAAAGCTATCGATGCTCACGTGAATGACCCAGAAAAAGCTGAATCCGCTTTGAGTGAAGAAACCTTGGAGTTTCTACCAAAGGTAGAAGCTCGAATCGGCGCCTTGGCCTCCATCGCAACCCTAGTTGTACTGGTCGGCGTTCTTGGTACGATAGATAGTCTCTGGCAGACCTTTCATTCTCTTGATGTTCTTGATTCCGAACAAAAACAAGCCCTCGCTAGCCAAGGGGTGGCTCAGGCACTCAATCCCACCGCTTTAGGCATTCTGGTAGCCATACTACTTATATTTGGTCAGCAAATCATTAAATCCATGGCAACTCAGCTCTTAGATCGGGTTCAATTTGGGGTCCAAGTCCTTCATAATTTACTGGTGCCAAAGCAATTAGCCTATGCAATGCCAGCAGCAGGTGCGGCACCGATTGGCCTCTCCGGTGGAGTGGGTGCTGAATCTTTTGATGCTGTGGATGAGGTCAGTGACCAGGTTGTGGACGCAAGCGGTGGGAGAAATCATGCGCCGATCGATGATTCAAGAGTTGAAGATATCAAAGACGAAGAAGAGATTATCTAGCCACGCAGCCAACAAGACCATCGTGTTGCTGACTTTGTTCGGATTGTGCGTGGTATTTGGCTATCTCGTCCGCGTTCTCGACCTAACCTGGCCTATTGGAACGATTACTATGTCGCTGCCTATCGCTGCTTCTAAGGATGACGAAGAACAGCTTGCGTCTATAGGTAAGGTCTCCCGGCTGCAAGATGACTCCATGGTAGTGGCCTTAGTCAAGCATGGAATTCTCTTTGGGCCTCTCAGCGCCTTTACGAGTCAATACTTACAAAAGAACGGCCGCTACGAAATCCCTCATCAGGATCGGAGGCCCAACTTACAAGAATTAGTGCTAACCATGGAGCGTTGGCGGCAGACTCCGAATGCTCTACAGATCGACTGGACGGGGCCTTTACTATTGATCCCTGATCAGCAAATCCCCATGCCAATTGTATTGCAGACGATTGCAACACTCAAACGCCATGCAGGGTTCGAAAATATCATATTAAGCGATGGCCTATTATGAGATTACTTTTTCTTCCCGACTTCTTTCAATCTACTCGGCAGCACGTCAAAGCCGACAGACCCTGGCTGGTTCTGCCATGCCTCATCAGCGCCATGAGCTTTCTCTTGGCTTCACACTACCTTTCCGCCGTGGAGAGCAAAAGCTTTCCCAGCAGCAGGCTTTCTGTGCTGAGTGAAGCGAACTCCTACCAGGGGCCTATTCAAATCAGTCTCTATCCGACCGATGAGGTGATGCACTTGAAGGTAGGTGATTTGGTCCTTCCCTACGATCCAAATGATCCTGAGCAAGGCTCCTTGCAAGAGCTACTTAAGGAAGCCATCGCGAAAATAGCACTTCGCCAAACCCTGAGCGGCTCATTGGATCCTTCTTCGACCTTTTTTGCCATCAACGTCGATGAGCGGGTTCCCTTCGGCTCGGTGCGTCCCCTGCTAAGAGTTATGGCTGGACTCGGAATTACGGATTATGGATTCAACGTCAAGCAACCTGCGCAAAAGCAATACGCGGATCAAAGTGATGAAAAAAGGCGATTTTGAGTTCACAGTAAAGGTCCTGCAGAACGGTAGCGAGGTTGCCAGCCTATGCAAGCCGCTTGGACGTTGGTCGGTAGGGATCTCAAATCTTATGGGATCTAAATTCACGGTACCTCATTATCGGATCCCTAGAGATAGTTTGCAGTTTGTGGGCCAAGCCAGCCAAGTCTCAGTTACCATCGAAGGCCCCTGGTCTGGACTCATTCAAACTAAGAAAAAACTCTATCACGGAAATCCAAGCTCCAATGAACCCACCCTCATTGATATGAACCCTGGAGATATGGGAGCCATGAAATTTCATGGGCTGGATATCACATGGAAATTTGCAAAACCAAGCCTCCCAAAGAAGGAGAAATTGTCATCTAGCTATCGGGGTGGCTTGTTCATGTTCTTTTCGGGATGGTTTCCTCACCCAATGGCTACCAGCTGGGCTATTTTGCTTAGCATGGTTATGGTCGGTGGTGTGACGGGTGGTCTACTGACAAGAAAAGCCTATCGGCCATCTCATCTGAGTGAGCTACCTGCAAACTTTACCCTTGCTATGATTGCCCCAGAGAACCTGAAAACTTTGCCAGAAGCCTTAAATGAAAAATTAGGACCCACCGACTATATTGCACAAAGTATTCAATATTATGAATCGTTGGTGCAAATGGAATACGGGATGGCAATCTCAGCGAGCCACCTTCTGTATCCTAGCTCTATAGCTCTAGCGAGCGAGAATCTGGCTGCAACCCGTGAAGAGAGGGCGAGCAGACTCGCCGAATTGTCTGCCCAGGATCAGGCTAGCGCCAATGATCCCAACAAAGCTAAAATCGCCTTGAGCGCTGTCTTGCCAACACCCCTTAGCCAACAACTGACCTCGCTTGACGAAAAGGTACACCATTATCATGCAAGCCTTCACGAGCTGTTAGCAGACAGGAAGTTGGCAGCTCGGCAATTTGGCAGCGATAAGCCCTATGACTATTCCGAATATTTTAATGGGAAACAAAAATCGCAACTGGGATCTACGACGAAAAGTATGGAACCCTCCGAATTGAGCAAGATTAAAATCGAGGGGCTTTATAGCGAGGAGGAAAAAATATACTTAATTGCCGATAATCTCGCCGCTAGGGCGGAGAGAATTCAAGGCAATCGCCACCAATCCCAGGGAGCCAAAAAGGAAATCGGACAAAATCGTGTGGTGGTTTTTAACCCCTCCGAACTTCCCCTAGCCATGAGTCCAGTCTCCTTTTCCATGGTTTCTGAGGAAATGTTGAGCTCTCTTCGCGGCACGACCTTTGGTCAAAAGGCCAAGCCCGTCCGTACTGAGGAAGTTGCGACTGGAATCTTAGATCCCAATGCTGTGGAAAGTATTATTGCCGAAAATCAATTTAGGCTGCGACTATGCTTTGAAGCCGCCTTGAGGCGCGATCAAAACGTCAAGGGCTCCATGCAATGGCGCTGGCGCATTGACAACGGAGGGAAACCCCAGAATTTGCAACTTGTTTTCACTTCAATCGAGGATCAGACGATGGTACGATGCATCCGAAATGTCATGTTGACATGGGTTTTTCCGCAACCAAAGAATGGCAGCGTCCTTGTAAATCGCTCCTTCGAATTTCAGGCTGAAGCAGGTTAAAATCATGGATCCAAAAAAGACTCACCTCATCCCCATGGGAGGTTGTGGCGAGTTTGGTAAGAATTTAACACTCTACGTCAGGAATCGACGGATCTACGTCGTGGATTGCGGCATCAAATTTGCTGACGAGCGGATGCTGGGGGTATCCGGCCTCATTCCGGCCGTTGCCGAGGCTTTTGCTGAATTTGGTGAGGTCGCAGCCTACCTTATTACGCATGGTCATGAGGATCACATTGGGGGAATCCCCTACATCGCTAGCCGCTGGCCAGCGCCCATCTTTTGTACGCCCTGGACAAGGCGGTTAATTGAAAAGCGTCTCAATCGTTTGGGTTGGCCACCAGATACCTACGAACTGAATACAGTTCAGCCGGGAGCGGAGCTCGAATTTTCTGATTTAAAGGTGACCTATGTGCCGGTGAATCATTCCATTCCCCACTGCTGCTCGCTCTATATGAGGTTCCCTGACTGTAAAATCTTTCATACCGGCGATTTCAAAATTGATCCTGATCCTGTGGTTGAACCAAAAACTGATTTCCGGCGTTTAGCGGCTATCGGGGCAAGTGGTGTCGACTACATGATATCTGATAGTACTAGCGTCGAAATTCCTGGGCCCAGCCTCGGAGAAAAGGACGTTAAGAAAGCCCTTTTAGCGGTCGTCGCTGAAGCAAAAGGGCGCATCTATTTGACGACCTTTGCAAGTAATTTCTGGCGCGTTAAGAGCATCATGGAAATTTGCTCCCAATTGGGCAAAAAACTCTTTGTTGCCGGGACGGGGTTCTTCCAAACTCTGGAGCTCGCTCGAGAGTTCGAAATGATCGGAACGGAAGCTCAATGTATTGTTGAGGAACATGAGTTGGCCGGCCTACCCAGAGATCAGACTGTGGTTTTAGCCTCGGGGAGCCAGGGAGAATGGCGCTCGGCCATGTATCGCATTTCTCTTGATGAGCTGCCAAATCTTCGAGTGCGAGCCGGCGACACCGCCATATTCTCTGCACGAGTGATTCCCGGCAACGAGAAAAATCTGTTCCAACTTATGAGCCGCTTACGCTACTTCGGCGCAAGCTTAATTTATCCGCGAAGTCATCCCGGGATCCATATTAGTGGCCATGCTCAAAGGGGAGATGTTGAAGTCTATTTGGAACATCTAAAGCCAAAACACTTTTTTGCGGTCCACGGAACCTATCTGCAACTAACAGAAAATCAGCAAATCGGCATGAATCAAACCACGGGCCAAACCAGTCTTCTCCTGGAAAATGGCAGTATGATTGCTTTAGGTGAACAGCCTCTCCCCATAGGTAAGCTTGAGGTCAAAGCAGAATTTATTGATCAGGGATCTAGCATCCCGATGGACTATGAAACCATACGGGATCGTCATCGCCTGGGCGAAAACGGTGGTGCTATTTTATCCGGCGTTATGGGAAAGAATGGATCGCTCTGGTTATCCCCCTTGGAGGTAACCCTCATTGGCATATCCTTGGCGAGCGATCGCGCTACCGAAGATTTTCTTGCTGATCTGGAGACCTTTCTTATGAAGTCTGTTCGGCATTTTATGAGTCAAATGGCAGCCGGAAAGTCCGCTCAGGCCTCAGATCCAGAAAAAATTATGATTATCAATGAACATGCACGTCGCGTGGCACGAAAGTACTTTTTTGACGAGATAAAAACCAAGCCTGTCGTCATGAGCCATCTCTTCTTGACCTAGGTCTACCTAAGTAGATCCTCCTCACCGTGGGGCCTTTTGTAGATGACGCCACTGATACTATCAGCCGTACCATTCGAAGTAGCTCCCACCATTCATGCTCTCGCACTAAAGCATATTGCCTTCGACTATCAAGATGTGGGCATTGGGCCCTTTTCCCCTGAGCGAGGCCTAAGCCAACTCCCTATCCAAGCCCAGGGCCGGGATGTGGTTTTTATCGGCACTTGCGGCGTCTTTGGTGCTTTTGTCGAGCCGCGACTTGTACTCGCTATCGAGGCGCACTGGCTGCCAACTTGCGAACGTCATCAACTCTCTTATCAAGCGGCACAACCCTTACCCCCTCTGCGGTGGAGAGTTCCAGACATCGATGCAGAGGCGCCCATCGAAAAGTGTTCCGCGATTTGTGCCCCTAACGTAAGTCTTAGCGACAAGCTTCCCGATAAGTACCAACAAAGCTCCTTATTATTGGTGGAGACGATCGAACTCTATCGGGTGGCGAGAATGGTGCTACCTGTGGCGAAGTCTTTTCGAGTCCTCCTAGGTATCACGAACGCTGTTGGGCCCCTTGCAAGAGAACAGTGGCTCTCCCATCACAGCAAATGCGCCAAAATGAGTTCTGACTTTGTGATAGAAAGTTGGACTTCATCGGCAGGTTTAGGACAATAAAAACCGAGCGATGCCCACTTGGAATCTTTGGCCAAAAATGGCAAGATTCCTTTAAGTTTTGCAAAGCTACCTTTTCAGTAACACGGCTCAGAATCTCTCGAAGCTTCTGAAATTCGGCGATAAGTAGATTTTGCCCTAAGGGGGATCTTCAAAGCGTCGATATACTGTAAATCACAACGCACTCTAAATATTGGCGGAATTGCAATTGTTGAAACTGCAGGCACAAGGAAAGACAGATATTGGACGCGTTAGAAGCGTCAATCAAGACAGTTTTGCGGTTGATGACCAGCATCGCATCTATATTGTCGCAGATGGCATGGGCGGACATGCTGGGGGCGAAATCGCAAGCAAGCTATGCATCGAATGCATCCGCCAATATGTGCAAACGAATGCGACATTCTTTCAAGATAAATTAGATCGGACTCACCCCGACGGCAAGATAACGGAAACGCTTTCCTCTGGAATCAATTTTGCGTCGATGAAAATCTATGAACGTGCTCTGGAAGAGCCCGCTCTCAAAGGCATGGGCACCACGGCCACAGCTCTCTCTTTTGCGGACAATTACGCCTATTGCGCTCATGTTGGTGATAGCCGGCTGTACTTATTCCGTTGTGGTTTCATTTACCAGCTCACATCAGATCACTCTTTGGTTAATGAGCAAATACAGGCGGGAATCCTTAGCCGTGAAGAAGCAAAATATCATCATTTGCGAAATGTCATCACGCGAAGTGTGGGATTTCAGGAGTTTGAAGATGTTGACACCTACTTCCTAGCCGTGGAACCGGGGGATATATTCCTTATTTGTTCCGATGGGCTAACTGGAAAGGTGGACGACATTTCTATCGCTCAACAATTGCGTGAAAAGGGTCTTGAAGCCATTAGCCCATTAATTCAAATGGCTAATGACAAAGGTGGGGACGACAATATAACGATCGTCCTCGTCGAGGTCCAACCGCGACATCAAGAGTAGGAAGTAGGGTAGCACTGACATGCAAAAAGTCACGATTATGTTGATCCCCGATGGGGGTAATGCTTGTAAGCAGTTCAAGGTATCTACGGGTTGGCTCTACGTCATACTTTTTATTATGGTGCCAAGCAGCTTTGCCACAGCTTTCTTTGCCCGAGACTATCTTGAACTTAAACGTGTCCATAAAGATTACCTCAATGTGATTAAGGAAAACGAGTCTTACCGTGGTGAGGCCAAGGTCGTCGTCGCCGAGCTCGATGAAGTAAAAAAGTCCTTAAAACGGGTCCAAGACTTTTCTAACAAGCTGCAAGAAATTGTTAGCCTCCAAACCAATACCGTAGCCAAGCAAACGGGTATTGGTCCCTTGTCTGATGAGGAGTACGACCAATTTCGCAAAGGAAATGGCGAGACCTTAGTCGCCTCCAACTCCCAATCCCTAAGTAGCCTGCCGCTAGGCATTAATTTGGATCGCTTAAATTTCAAGCCCGTTTTTGATAAAATGAGCGAAACTCGAATCCAGTCCGACAATCAGGCGATCGATATGCAACGCTTATTGACGAGAGTTAACCAGCAAAAATATCTGCTCAACTCCATTCCTTCTATATTGCCCGTAGACGGCTGGGTTACCAGTAACTTTGGTCGCAGGGTCTCTCCGTTTACGGGCCAGCTAAGCTCACATCAGGGTCTAGATGTAGCCTCTCCTATTGGCACCCCCATTCATACCCCAGCTGACGGAGTGGTCATTTTCTCTGGCAAGAAGTCAGGGTATGGCAACTTCGTGATGATTGCTCACGGATATGGAATAGTCACACGCTATGGTCACAATGCGCAGAATCTGGCTCAGCCGGGGCAAAAAGTGAAAAGGGGAGAACAAATCGCTACCGTCGGGGACACAGGTCGCTCAACCGGTCCGCACCTTCATTACGAAGTTTGGGTCAACGGCAGCCCCGTCAATCCAGAGAAATTCATCCTAAATCTTCCTTGAACCTGCGAATCTCTCTTGCCAAGTTTGATGTGGATGTAATCTAAAACCTATCATGAAAACTCGCCATCGTGCCTCTAAACCCGTGTCTACCCGGGAAAGGACATGGGGCTCAGAGCCTTATCTTGCGAATCTGCCATATTGTATTGAATTGGATGGTCATGATAAGCAATAACACGATAGGATGCCATTCAACGAAAGTCGTAAAAACGCTTAGCATGGCACGATCGTGCTTGCTAAAGTTACTTGTAAACCACACTTTGTAGACACATTCAGGTTCCAAGGCCTCACTCAAGGATATCATCATGGGATTATTGACTAAAATCTTCGGCAGCCGCAACGACAAGCTGATCAAGGCGAAACAACCTCTTCTGGCTCAAGTTAACGGTTTAGAGCAGGCAATGAAGGCGCTAAGTGATGAGCAACTCCAAGGCAAAACTGCTGAATTCCGACAGCGTTTAGCTGCGGGATCAACGCTTGCCGAGTTGCTGCCTGAAGCTTTTGCCGTGGTAAGAGAGGCCGCCTGGCGCTCCATCGGACTCAGGCATTTTGACGTACAAATTATTGGCGGTATTTTCCTCTTTGAAGGCAATATTGCAGAGATGAGGACGGGGGAAGGCAAAACACTCACCGCGACCTTGCCAGTGTATTTGCACGCATTGAGTGGAAAAGGTTCTCACGTTGTGACTGTCAACGACTACTTAGCCCGTAGGGATGCCCAAGAAATGGGCAAGATCTATGAGTTCTTGGGCTTGAAGACGGGCTGTATTGTCCACGGTCTTACGGATTTGCAGCGCCGAGAAGCCTACGCATGCGATGTCACTTATGGCATGAACAGCGAGTTTGGCTTTGACTACCTGCGTGACAACATGAAAACCGATCCCGAGCGCCTGGTCCAAAGAGAATTGAATTTTGCCATCGTTGACGAGGTCGATTCCATTTTGATTGACGAGGCGAGAACGCCACTGATTATTTCCGGCCCGGCAGAATCTAGCAGCGAGTTATACGATTCGGCTAATCGAGCTATTCCCGGGCTACAGAAAGACTCCGATTATATTTTGGACGAAAAATCACGAACCGTGGCGTTGACGGAAGATGGCATCAGTAAAGTCGAGCGCCGTATGCGCGTCGATAACCTCTATGATCCAGCTAATATCTCTGCCCTCCATCACGTTCAGCAAGCCTTGAGGGCTCACACGCTCTACAAGAAAGATGTGGATTATGTGGTCCGAGACAATAACGTCATCATAGTCGATGATAATACGGGTCGCTTACTGCCTGGCAGAAGATATAGCGACGGTCTCCACGGAGCATTGGAGGCTAAAGAACATGTGCGAATCCAATCGGAAACGCAGACCTTAGCGTCCATTTCCTATCAGAACTATTTCCGCATGTACAAAGTTCTAGCCGGCATGACGGGGACAGCTGACACGGAAGCCCTCGAGTTCAAAAAGATCTACAACTTGGATGTCTTGGTCATTCCCACTAACCAACCCATGATTCGCGATGACGTAAATGACATTGTTTATAAGACGGCCAAAGAAAAATTCTTGGCCATTGCCGACGAGATAGAAACTGCCCATAAACGTGGCCAGCCGGTACTCGTGGGCACTTCTTCGGTCGAAAAGAGCGAGCTGCTTTCGATGCTTTTGAACAAAAGGCAGATTCCTCATGAAGTCCTCAATGCAAAGAATCATGCACGTGAAGCGGAAATCATCAAGCAGGCAGGACAAAATGGGGCCGTCACCATTGCAACAAATATGGCTGGGCGCGGAACGGATATCGTGCTGGGTGAGGGCGTACGCGAACTAGGTGGTCTATATGTTTTAGGCACGGAACGAAATGACTCGCGGAGAATCGATAATCAGCTTCGGGGGCGCTCTGGACGTCAAGGCGATCCTGGTAAGAGCCGCTTCTTCTTATCCCTCGAAGATGATTTGATCCGAATTTTTGCCAGCGACCGCATGTCCGCCCTGATGCAACGCAACATGAAAGATGGAGAGTCCATTGAAAGTGGCCTCCTAACGAGATCCATTGAAACCGCTCAAAAGCGCGTCGAAGAACAACACTTTTCGTCTAGAAAGCATTTGCTTGAGTACGACGATGTGATGAATCAGCAACGTCAGGTCGTTTATCAACGCCGCCGTCAAGCGTTGGTAGGACAAGGCGACGTTCACTTTATGGAGCCAGCGATAGAAACGGCCGTCCAGACGATCGCGCTACGGCATGCCCCTGAGCAAACGGGAGCCGGCAAATGGGAATTAGAAACCCTGGCTCACGAAATCCATACCGAACTGCATGCAAAAGTGGACCTAAGCAAGCTCAATTTGGAAGTGGTTAATGCCCAAGCGATTGCCCAAGAAGCTTGCGAGCAAATCATCACGGGCTATCGCGGTAAAATGGCCCCATTGCCACAAGAAATCCCGCCAAAGATTGAGTCTTATATCTATTTGCAAGTCATAGATACGGCTTGGAAAGAACATCTCCAAGCTATGGATGCATTGAAGGACTCGGTGAGCTTGAGGGGATACGGGCAACGCGATCCCCTACAAGAGTACAAAAGAGAAGCTTTTGTCCTTTTTGAAGCCATGATCCATCGTATCGAAGACGATACCAGTCTCGCTTTAGTCAGAATGCCGGCACCTACCTTGGAAGCGCCCCCGCCAAAAGCAGCGATCCAGCCCGTGGATGAGAAAAAGCTCTCTTTTTCTAAGCCGGCCTCAGAACAAATAGAGCAGACGAAGCAAGCTAGGCCTACAAATTCGGAAAGCGCTCCGCCCCCTGCCAGTCCACCCGATGACGGGATGATTTATCACGGATCAAGGGCCGTACGTCGTGGGCCCCAGGAACGGGCCACTCCTGTCGCCCAGACCATCCGTCGAGAAGCGGAGAAAGTCGGACGCAATGATCCGTGCCCTTGCGGATCGGGGAAAAAATACAAGAAATGCCACGGCGCTGCAGTAGGCTCTACCCAAGATGAAGATGGAGTATCCCCCTAGACGAATGAGCCTTTTGGACATGGACGCGAACATGCTACCATCGTGCTATAGCCTATTTGCATTAGGGTTTGAACTTGCATAGCATTACCGAATTCACCAGAACCGATGAGTCCATCATCGTTAGCCGCGTGCTGATGACCGTGCATGCGGAACTTGATCGCTCCTATCCCAATCTCGCCCCTGCGCCAAAACAGTTTCGTAAGACGGTTTTTTCAGAGAATGATCCAACGGCTCTCAATCCCTCGGACGAAGATGACTCACCAACGCTGATAAACCGTGCCATCCCTCCGCCACCAAAGCATCCGGATCCCGCGAAAACTCAAGCCGATTTTCTGCCGCCACCCCCTAGGAGTGACGTCAATCTATTGGATCAGAAAGGGGAGGGGCCGAAAAAGGTGAGCAAGAATTCCAAAATACCCCGGACCCTCACCCAGGCAAATAGTCAGTTTCCAGAGTTCTCCCGGATTGAAAAAAATCCCTACCTACTGGAACGGCGGCGGCGAAAAATCATCTCTTTGAGTATCTTGATAAGCGTACTCATTGGACTAGCTTATTTGCTGATGCAGAAGGCCTAGCCAGTCTCTGGCAGGAAAATAAAGCTCGTGTGGCCCTTAGAGGAGGTGGATCCTTCGTCGTAGTACTCCTCAAGACACAGGCTCCGCGAGCCGGCGAGTGGATGGCGCTAAAGCGCCAATGCCTAGCTTTCTACACCCTTTAACTTTCCACACGTCGCCCTTCGCAGGCAGCTAATTGCATTTCAAATATTGGTACCAGGGCTGATTCCGAAGCCTCGATGATCTGCATCACTTGCTCCTTGGTAAAGGCCGCACCTTCTGCGGTCCCTTGAATCTCCAGGAGACGGCCGCTATGGGTCATGACGACGTTCATGTCCAAATCAATTTCGCTATCTTCTTTGTAATCAATATCTACCAGCAGCTCGTCATCTTTTATACCCACGGAAATCGCCGCTACCATGTCCATAATCGGATTCGCACGTATAGCTCCCTCGCGCAGGAGACGGTCACAGGCTAGTTTAAGCGCCACATAACCACCCGTAATAGATGCTGTTCGCGTGCCCCCATCAGCCTGAATCACGTCGCAATCGACGGTTAAAGAGAAATCTGGAATCTTCTTCAAGTCAATCACTCCGCGCAAGGAACGTCCAATCAACCGTTGGATCTCCTGGGTACGTCCCCCTACGAACTGTCTCTCGCGCCTGGTTCTGCGACTCGTGGAACTGGGCAACATATTGTATTCCGCCGTCAACCATCCCTGGGGCGGCTGGGATCCTTTAAGAAAAGACGGAACTCCTACCTCGACGGAAACCGCACAAATCACTTTCGTTTCTCCATATTCGACTAAGACACTTCCGTGCGCCATTTTAGTAAAATTGGGTGTGAAAGACATGGGACGAGATTGGTCAGGTAGCCTACCATTAAAGCGTTGCATCATGATTTCATTTCCTCTGAATCAATTAGGGTGTCAAATTTGGTCAAAGCGGGTTAACGCGTGCTGCAAAATATCCGGGTCCACCCGTTAAATCCGTTGGTTGCTGGGCGACTTCGGTAAAGATCTCTTCGGGATACTTTCCATCGAAGCAGGCATAACAAAAATCTGAGGCATTTTCACCTAAAGCCTGTTTAAGGCCTTGGGGGCTAAGAAAGGCCAAGGTGTCGGCGCCGATAAACTCACACATTTGTTGGGTACTCTTGTAGGCTGCAAGCAGCTTTTCACGATCTGGAGTATCGACACCATAGAAGCAAGAATGAGTGTAAGGAGGAGAACCTACACGGAAATGGATTTCCTTGGCTCCGGCGGCTCGCAACATACGAATGATCTTTAAAGAGCTTGTACCGCGGACGATAGAATCATCAATGACGATCAAACTCTTACCATTTAGGGAGGAACAGACCGCGTTAAATTTGAGTTTAACGCCAAAATCTCTCAAACCCTGTTCAGGTTCAATAAAGGTTCTGCCCACATAATGATTGCGTATCAAACCAAGCTCTAAGGGGATCTTGGAGATTTCCGAATAACCGAGAGCCATAGGCACGCCAGAATCGGGGATAGCCACCACGACATCTGCTTTGGTGGGGTGCTCATCAGCTAAAACTTGTCCCATGCGTTTGCGCAAATTGTAGATCTCGCGACCGAAAATCCGGCTGTCCGGCCTAGCAAAATAAATGGGTTCAAAAGAACAAAAACGCTTAGGTGAGTCCCTTCGCATGCGATGGGAGCGGGGCTCTTGACCAGGAACCAATGCAACGACCTCGCCTGGATCCACCTCTCGCTCAAAGGTAGCTCCAATGAGATCCAGTGCGCAGGTTTCACTCACCACGACATAAGCGTTATTTTTGCGCCCGATAACGAGTGGTCGAAACCCGTAGGGATCGCGGATGGCATACAAGGTGTCTTCGGCTAACAAAGCCATCGAATAGGCACCGCGAATCTCATCACAAACATCAAAAATGCGATCGAGAACGGCCTCTTTCTTGCTCTTTGCCAATAAGTGCACAAAGACTTCGGTATCAGAAGTCGAAGTAAAAATACTTCCTGATTCTTCCAGACGCTCGCGCAACTCATCGGCATTGGTAAAATTGCCATTTGTAGCAATCACCAATCGGCCATGTCGCGGTATAGAGAAGGAAAAGGGTTGGACATTCTGCATCATTTGACCGCCGTGGGTCGAGTAGCGCACGTGTCCGACGGCAGTATCACCGACGAGGGTTTGTAAAATCTCTTTATTAAAAGCATCGCCCACGAGCCCATAGGCGCGATGATCATGGAACTTGATCTCGCCACCGAGTTGACCACGTGCAACAATCCCGCAAGCCTCTTGGCCTCGATGTTGGAGAGCATATAAAGACAAAAATACAAAATGCGCCGCCTGGGCATCACCAATAACGGCCGCAACCCCACACTCTTCTTTTAGCTCTTCTGACATGCCTGCTCCAATCCTGCAGAGGTCGACCCCGGACTAGAAAGGAGCCTTGATATCACGTTTCGCGCAGACAATCTAGGCAGCAAGATCACTTGGGCCGTAGGTCTCCCAAGTTGCCAAAAAAACAAGCCTTTATGTCTTCAAGGATTGACGGTGACATGCTGCCGGGACCATGAAAAAAGACCAAAGATAGAAAGAGTGAGGCAATAACAAACCATGGAGTCAAGACCGCTAAGAAAGTGGCCCATCCCATACTCGGGGAATCACCGCTATAGAAGAATTGATGCGTATTCCCTCACCCGCGCGAATATCTCCCATCTCTTCTAAAACCAATTCTGTGCCGGCAAGCCCAGCGACAAAACTTGCCGGAATCAACTCCCCACTCACGATTAAATAGCTGGCAGATCGCTCACCAAAAAGCTCACTGTTGATTTGGCTCCCAGCTATTTTTAGATCGGCACCTAAACCCTTACCAAGCATTTTGGCTAAGGTCGTAAGCAAGCCACCATCTCCAACATCGCGACACGCATGGATAGCTGGGAACTTTTGAAATAGCTTTGGCAGAAAATGGATAGCCTCTTGTTCTTGAGACCAGGAAATCAGGTAGGGAAGGGATGTCCTTGTAGGCTCGCTTCGTGGCCCTGCTTCACTGACCTGCTCCGCTGTTTCCATTTGCTCGGCTACCAAGGAGGAGCCAAAACCAGGTTTGGAGGTTTTTCCTCGAAGCAAATACAAATAGCCTGGCTCTTCCGCGCTACCGGGTTTGCTTATCGTGATATCGTCGACACGCCCCACCATACCAATCATCGGTGTTGGCACAATACTCACTCCATCGGTTTCGTTGTACAAACTCACGTTGCCGCTAACAATCGCGACTTGCAGAGCTTTGCAGGCCTCTGAAATGCCGGCCACCGCATCCACAAACTGACCCATCACGGGGGGACGTTCTGGATTCCCGAAGTTCATACAGTCCGTCGCAGCAAGTGGCACTCCCCCTGCTGCTGCAATCATCCGAGCTGATTTCAAGATGCCATGTTGGCCGCCAAATTTAGCATTTGCAGCGCAATACCGCACAGAACAAGCACTTGAGATCGCCAGGCCAAGGCGATCTTCTTTCGCCATCCCGCGATCTTGGGCCCTCTCATCCCATAGGTGCATCACCGCAGCACCGCCATGGCCCGAATGAAAACGTGTGCGGCTGCCGATGTGATGATCATACTGGCGGCAAACCCAAGCCTGGCCAGAGCTCGCGCTCAAGCAAGCATCAAGAACTTGTTGTAGTCCTTTCTCTGAAATCTTTTGGCTCACTTTCAAAGACTGCGCTTCTGACATCAAAACAGGTACCTGGCTGGAGACTTCATAGGGTCGCTCATACTGGGGAGCGCTATCGGCCAAAGGCGCGATGGGCAGGTCCACTTCAACGACGCCCTGATAGCTGATCTGCATGCGTCCAGTCTCAGTGACCACACCTATGACGTCATGTGCTAGCTCCCACTTGGCGAGCATGGCCTGCAAAGGCTGCCAATTCTTAGGCTCGATGACCATAAGCATCCTCTCCTGGGATTCGGAGAGCATCAATTCATAGGCGCTCATATTTTGCGTGCGAACGGGAACGCGGTCCAGATCAATAAATATCCCTGTGCCAGCCCTATCAGCCATCTCAAATGACGATGAGGTAAGCCCTGCCGCTCCCATATCTTGCAGCCCAATCACTAGACCCAAGCGCAAGGATTCCAAGGTTGCCTCAAGAAGCAATTTTTCGGTAAAGGGGTCACCGACCTGCACCGCAGATCGTTCTCCCTGGGTTTGGCTGGCGAAAGAGTCAGAAGCCATAGTAGCTCCGTGAATCCCATCTCGACCGGTGGCTGAGCCGACGTAAACCACAAGATTTCCTGGCCCGTTAGCAAAACCCTTGAAAATTTCATCTTCGTGAATCAGCCCGACGGTCATCGCATTGACCAGGCAATTGCCATCGTAGCTCGGGTCAAAAGCCATGTTGCCGCCCACAGTGGGAATCCCCACGCAATTGCCATAATCACCGATGCCTTTAACAACATTTTCCACTAAATGCCGGGTCTTGGGATGGGACTTGCTACCAAAGCGAAGGCAGTTCAGATTGGCGATGGGGCGGGCTCCCATGCAAAAAACGTCACGCAAGATTCCGCCCACGCCGGTCGCTGCACCCTGATAGGGTTCGATATAACTAGGATGATTATGGCTCTCCATTTTGAAAGCCACACACAGGCTGTCTTTTAGCCGCACGACACCGGCATTCTCCCCAGGCCCTACAACAACCTGCGGCCCGGTCGTGGGCAATTTTTTAAGATGAACCTTCGATGATTTGTAGCTGCAATGCTCACTCCACATCGCCGAAAAAATCCCAAGCTCGGTAAAACTTGGCTTTCTCCGTAAAATTGCGAGAATATTCTCGTACTCCGAAGGCGATATCTTATGTTTCTTTAGCACTCTATGCAGCTCTTCGCCTACCCAGGAAATCTCTTTAGCGACGGCGAAATTCTTAAGACTGCGAAATTTTTCGTGGACATTGGATTCAATCATTGGTGGTTTCCTAGAGCATACTTTTCACGAAGGCATCCCAAATCAAAAGACCATCCTGGCTCCCAACAAGCATGGGATCGCAGGCTCGTTCTGGGTGTGGCATCATGCCCATGATCCGACCAGAGGCATCCGTCACTCCGGCAATGTTTTCCAAAGCCCCATTGGGATTTGCCGTGGAATTCACCAAGCCTTGGTCATCGGCATATTGGAACAGGATTTGTCCTCCAGCTTTTAGCTGACGAAGTCCCGCCTCATCCAAATAATAGCGACCCTCTCCGTGAGCGATGGGGACCCTGAGAGTCTTGCCGCGTAAAGCTTTGTGATAGCCACTTGTTCCTTCCCCGGCGGCAAGGTTGACAAAGCGACAGAGGAATTTCTGGGAAAGATTTTTTAATAAGACGCCGGGCAGCAAACGCGCCTCAGTCAAAATTTGAAAGCCATTGCAAATACCGATAACGGCGGCGCCTTGTTTTATGAGATCCGGCAACCCTGCCATCAGCGGCGAATGGGAGGCAAGCGCTCCGCCCCGCAGATAATCCCCATAGCTAAAGCCACCTGGGATAATGAGACCATCTAAGCCATCGGGCAATGGTTCTGTATGCCAGATTTTGATGAGGGATAAGTCATAGAATTTCTTTAGCACCAAGAGGCAGTCTGCATCACAATTAGAACCGGGAAATTGCGCTAGACCAATCCTGAGCTTTTCAACTCCAGATAAGCGTTTCATGAGTCCAACCTTCTGACCGTAAATACCTCGCTGACGGGATTGGCCAGAAATTCCATGGCAATTTCGTTAATGGTTGGAAGGAGATCGCCCTGGGCGCTGCCCATATCGATTACAAAACGCTTTGAGGCCCGAATGTCTTTTATTTGGTCTTTTCCAAGTCGAACCAGTGTTTGGCGTATGGCTCGCCCCTGGGGATCAAGGACTTCCTGTTTCAGTTCTACAATGACCTCAAATTTCATGCTTAACCCTCTATGACTCACCAAGCAAGCTTGCGTGCAAGTATTCTCGATTCAATTTAGCAATATAAGAAACGCTGATTTCTTTGGGGCAAGCGGCCTCACAATCAAAGGTATTGGTGCAGTGGCCAAATCCTTCCTTGTCCATTTGCTCCACCATATTTTGGGCCCGTTGGGACCGTTCCACCTGTCCTTGAGGCAATAAAGCCAGTTGTGAAACTTTGGCAGAGACAAAGAGCATGGCCGAAGCATTCTTACAGGCAGCCACACAGGCTCCACAACCAATACAGGTGGCTGCATCAAAAGCCTGATCGGCCTGAACTTTGGAAATCGGCAAGGCATTGGCATCTTGTGCTGATCCCGCATTTACAGAGACAAAGCCACCGGCTTGAATCACGCGATCAAAGGCACTGCGATCGACGATCAAGTCCTTCAGGACTGGAAAAGCCCTAGCTCGCCAAGGCTCTATCACAATCTCATCACCGTCTTTAAAACTGCGCATATGCAATTGGCAGGTGGCAACGCCTTTGCCAGGTCCATGAGGCTTGCCATTAATCATCAAACTGCAGCTTCCGCAAATCCCTTCGCGGCAATCATGTTCAAAGGCAATGGGTTCCTCGCCTTTGTCTAGCAGTGACTCATTGACGACATCCAACATTTCCAAAAAGGACATGTCTGGGCTGACTTTGTCCGCAACGTAAGGAACCATCTTTCCACTGGATTTGTCATTGGCTTGACGCCATACCTGCAAGGTAATCTTCATCACTTGTAACTCCTCGTAGCCAGCTTAACCTCTGCAAAATCCAAAGGCTCTTTATGCAAGGTAGGGGTCTTTCCTCCACCTTCATATTTCCAAACGCTGGCGTGACAAAACTCTTCGTCATTGCGCTTAGCCTCGCCATCCTCGGTTTGATGTTCGACGCGAAAATGACCTCCGCAGGATTCTTCGCGGGTTAGAGCATCTCGGCACATAAGCTCGGCAAAATCCATAAAATCTGCCACGCGCCCCGCTTTCTCTAGCGATTGATTCAAACTCTCACCGGAACCCACGACCTTAAGGTCGCTCCAAAACTCTTCACGCAGCTTGGGGATTTGCACCAGCGCCTTTTCCAAACCTGCCTTAGTACGAGCCATACCGCATTCATCCCACATAATTTTACCAAGTTGGCGATGGAAAGAATCCACCGAGCGCTTACCCTTAATGGCCAGCAATTTGTTGATTTGGGCTGTGACTTCGCCTTCGACTTTGCGGAATTCCGCGTGGTCAGCTCCCAGACCATCTGGCTTGACGCCAGCGAGATAATGGCCAATCGTATAAGGCAAAACAAAATATCCATCCGCCAAGCCTTGCATCAAAGCAGAAGCTCCCAGCCGGTTGGCACCATGATCCGAGAAATTGGCCTCGCCAATCACGTGCAGACCGGGGATCGTGCTCATAAGATTGTAGTCGACCCAAAGACCGCCCATGGTGTAATGCACGGCGGGATAGATACGCATGGGGCGTTCATAGGGGTTTTCGCCCGTGATTTGATGGTACATATCAAACAAATTACTGTAGCGAGCGGCGATAGCGTCCCGTCCCAGCCTTTTGATCGCGTCGGCAAAATCCAGATAGACACCCAGTCCCGTTTCGCCGATGCCACGGCCTTCGTCACAAACCTCTTTCGCTGCCCTGGATGATATGTCCCGCGGAGCAAGGTTGCCAAAGCTCGGGTATTTGCGTTCCAAATAATAATCCCGCTCGTTTTCCGGGATCTGGACCGGAGCGCGCTTGTCTCCTTTGGCCTTGGGGACCCAGACCCGCCCATCATTGCGCAAAGACTCACTCATCAAAGTTAACTTTGATTGATAGTCGCCACTGACTGGAATGCAAGTTGGGTGAATCTGCGTAAAACAGGGGTTAGCGAATCCCGCACCGCGCTTATAGGCCCGGTAGGTAGCAGTGACGTTGCAACCTTTGGCATTTGTAGAGAGATAAAACACATTGCCGTAGCCACCCGTTGCCAAGACTACGGCATCAGCTGCATGGGAGGTAATCTTGCCAGAGACCAGATCCCGAACCACGATCCCCCTTGCGCGCCCGTCGATGACAACGACATCAAGCATTTCCGTGCGCGGAAACATCTTGACCCCTCCCAGGGCAATCTGACGCGACAAAGACGAATAAGCCCCGAGCAACAACTGTTGTCCAGTCTGGCCGCGAGCATAAAAAGTTCGAGAAACTTGCGCTCCCCCAAAGGACCGATTGGACAAGAGGCCCCCATACTCCCTCGCAAAAGGAACGCCCTGCGCTGTACACTGATCTATGATGCTTCCGCTGACTTCTGCCAGCCGATGGACATTGGCTTCACGAGCGCGAAAGTCACCACCCTTAATGGTGTCGTAGAACAAGCGATGGATACTATCGCCATCCCCTTGATAGTTCTTAGCAGCATTGATGCCACCCTGTGCGGCGATACTATGAGCTCGCCGAGGGCTATCCTGAAAGCAAAAGCAAGAGACCTGGTAACCAAGCTCCCCAAGCGTCGCTGCTGCAGCCCCGCCTGCCAAACCTGATCCAACAACCAGGACCCGGTATTTGCGCTTATTGGCGGGCGATACGAGTTTCATGTCAAATTTGTGCTTAGTCCACTTATCTGCAATCGGCCCGGAAGGAATTTTGGCATCTAGAATCATAAGAATTCCCTATTGTTGAAGTATCGCGTCAACCGTTTCACCCGCAGCATCTCTCCGCCCCGCGCGAGGTTTCTTTATTTTATCAATCCCAATTGCACTGAAACGGGGATAGCTGCGTAAGCCAAGAACAGTATAACGCTCAATACCGGTCCCACCCGACGAAAAAGTAGATTGTATTGGGGATGATTAAGCCCCAGGCTTTGGAAGAAACTAGAAGCACCATGGTTGAGATGAAGCATCAGGACGCCCATGGCTAGGATATAAAAAAGAGAGATGTACCAAACGCTAAAGCCCCCTACCAGCATGCTATAAACATCCATACTCTCGCCGAAGGCGCGAATCTCGGGCTGGGCCACGAGCCAGGTATAATGGGCCAAATGGTAGATGACAAACGCCAGTAAGACGAAGCCTGATTGCAGCATATAAGCTGAAGCGAAACTGGAGCGAAGGCGCTTCCTCGTATGATAGGGAGTAGGCCTTGCTTCGCGAGCGCGTTTCGATAATTTGATGGTAAATACGATATGTAGCGCAAAAGCTCCGAGGAGTCCAAGACGCATGACCCACAACAAGGGCCCAAGATCCTTTAGGCCCTTAGCGTAACTATTGAGGGCCTCAGGACCCACGAAAACCAGTAAATTCCCAGAAATATGCCCCAAAAGAAAGCCAACCAGCATCAAGCCTGTGATTCCAACAATCCATTTTTGGCCGACACTCGAGTTGAGGAACTTCGTGAACCACTGCATCCATAAACCTCTATTGCTAAGAAGCCAGTAAAAATTCAAAGCTGTGCTTTGGATGTTACATACCGGCCGTTCATTTCAGAATATTTTTTGGGACCCAATGAGATCTCACTCGGCCCAAATGCCAATAGGTCAGGCTGACCTGCCAACCCTCTGAGACTATGCACCTTTTAAGGGCACCTGACAACTGCTTTGCCCGAGAAAAAGCCCCCAAGTCACGCAGCCGATCAAAATCCGCTACCTGACTTTAAGGAGTCGTTAGGCGAACCGTGCGGCCATATTGATCCCATGAACTACGCCAACGAAACACTTCTTTCTTGACCTGGGCGAGGTGAATTCGGGCCATGAGCGGCCCGAAGCTTTTGAGGGGGTTATGGCGAAGGTCGATGAACTCTAAAGAAGGCAGTTGGCTTAGATCGGGAAGGTCTTTCAAGGCGTTGTCACTCACGTCAAGATGTCTGAGTTTGGGCGCTCTCAGGAGCCAATCCACCCTCGTTAAGCCCATATTTGCGAGGCAGAGAACTTCCAAATTTGGCATTTCACCACTTTCCAACCAAGACGCGAAGGCGGTGAGAGTGTTTTGAATTTCCTCTTCTCCCGAAGGCGCTGGCCTGACGACCCACAATCCCGTGATCCCCAAGCGATCTACTTTTGTTAGAACCTCGCCCGCGACATTGCTATCTGGCGTTAGCTGCCATTTTAGGTAGGGAGTTTCAAGAGCGGGGTCCAGTTCCGTAGCCTCTTGCCCAACGAAAGATCCTTCCTCTAAAAGCGGGTCTGATGTTTTCCAAGGATAATCACCACAGGGAAGCGGTTCACGATTCGCTCTACCTGCTCGCGCAGGTCTCCCCAGACCAGCAGTGCCGGTAGGATCGTTCTCCTGCGCCACTGGCTGGAAAGGCTCCGGTTGGAGGGACTCGTCCGGGGAAACATCAGGTAGGGTCGGAGAAGCCTCCAAACAAGAGATAAAACTTGCCGGGGCTGCAAAATCTCCACCTTGCGACGTCGCTACCTCTTGATCTGGACTCCGGGAAAAGGGTTTCAAACGAACGGAAAAGCCGCCGTTTTCGCATCTGGAGTTCTCCCAGGCGAATTCCTGCGTGGCAAAATCTAAGTAGGGTTCCAGGCGTTGCGAGTCTTGCGCCTTGTTCGTGCTTGCCGTCCTCGCGGGCTCCCCATCCCAACAGCTCGTTAGGCAAAAAATGCAGGCTATGGATAAGATGCTAGTCATAGGTCCACATTGAAAATCCAGGTTTCCTGGGAAATCGCCACGCCTCACTATCGGTCGATTGCAATATTCCTAAAAGGGTACAATCTCCCCCGAAATAGCTCAACTTATGGCGCTGTTTGCCGAAACGCTCAAAAGGCAGCTATGGCCTTTACCTCGCGAGCATCACAGCTTATGAATCAAAAATCACCCTTGCTCTTAAGCTGGCTGTTTTCAGGTTTCGTTCTGACTTCATGGTTTGCTTGCCGACCGCGAGAATCCGTCGATGCCTGTGCAAAAGTATCTACGTTACAGCTCCCGGATCTTGCGAAGGAAACGGTCAGCGAGGGGGCATCCATCGCCATAGGCGGCTATTTAGAGACCGAATATGCTGAGGTACTCTTAGAAGCAGCTAAAAGTCTTGGCAATAGGCCACCGGACGGGGAATCCCTTCCTTATGCCACCGACGCGTACGTCGCATTGCAGATAAAAAACAAAAATGCGACGAAGGGCGTCTATGAACACCACCGTTGCACAGCGATGCTCGATTTTACCCCTATTGCTGGCGACGGAAACACCGAAGTCGATTCTTTTGATTTGGTCGTTTGGACCGCCAAGCATTGTGCCGCTTTCCCCTTTATTAAATCCTTTCAGATCGCCATATCGACTGCTGATGGCTATTTACAAATCTCGCCCCGAAGTCACGAGTTTCAAAGTTCTGCTCCTTTGATACAGGTCCTTCCCAAGGATGACGAGCTTTTCCATCGGCTCTTTTATTACGAAAGGGGGAAAATGAACCGAGTGGTGCAAGCTCCGAGAGACGATGCTCACCCAACTCTCAGCCAGCTCGATGAAAGCAGCGTTTACGGTCGACCTCTATGCAACAGCTTTCGAACTGATAGACTTCAGCTGAAGCCCTTTACTTTTGACAAAGCCTGCTTCAATTTTATCGATCTTGTCCCCTTGCACATGACGGTCAATCTGCAAGACATCCGTCCGAGCCTTGGTCGCGATGCCCTCAAGGTACGAATCCAGCAGCATTTACAGGCAAAAAAAAGACTCTATACGGAGCTCGGTCCCACCCTAGGCACCTGGCAGCTATGGCATAAAATCTCTAAACTGCTTTGGGTTCGGGGATATCTCGACAATCTAGGGCACAGTGTTTCTTACCTGCAAAGAACTTGCGCTGTAGCGAATGCTCCGGAACTTTGTCAGGACCCAAGTCTGCTTGAGGCCTTTGTTTTTGAGACCAAGACTTACGAGAAGATCGCGAACTCACTTCAAGATTCTGTCAAACCCCTTCTAGGTGAAATGCTGGCAGATTTCCACGGGACAGCATGGCAACTTTCAGAAAATTTCTGGCAAAGATTTCTGAAGTGGCTTCAAATGACGAAAGACTTGCAGATCTCATGGAATTCCTCTCAGCAGCCAATAACGCAGTATCTATCTATGCCACTGCCAGAATTCTTAAAAAAAACGACTTACCCTGCCATTATCCACCCAGGTGGGATCGCCTTAATAGCAAAAAGTGGTGAACTCCCTTGGCAACCCGGAGATTCGGGAGCGATGATCAGTTACAAGGGTTTTATACCCTTTCTCAGCCTCTCAACTGTCGATGACGAAGAATCCTCGGGCGGATTTGCTGCATCCCCGCTGCCTGCCTACCAAAAGCCAACCATAGCAGGGGGTTCTCAAGATAGTTTGCTCAACGAAGAGCCGCCAGATTCGCGAAGTCAAGACCAGCCATCTCTCCCGCCCCCTCAGGATTCGGCGGCAACACCCATACCTTTGGAGGCACCAGGTCCGAACGCGACTATCTATGACGACGAACAGATTGAAGAGGGTCTCGGCGAGCAAGCCATGCACCCTACCCAAGACTGCGGGTGAGCCCATGCCGTGGCTGAAGAGACTTACCGGCAAGATTCCTCCTCGGGCGGTTTCTTTCATCGCCCTTCTTGCCGCTTTTGGCCTATTTTTTGGGCAACAATGGGTCGTCTCAGAAAAACTGAGTGTCGAAAAGCGAATCGCCACCATAAAAAAAGATGGTTATTTCCTTGCTCTTGATACCTGGCAGGCCGAATTCTATTCTTGTGAAAACTATCTAGGATGTCCCTCAGATTCCGTCGCTCTTGGCTTTGCTGAGAAGAGGGCAGGCGAGATCGTCCCCACAGGGCCGTCGGCATGGACCTTTGGAAAGTCCCAAAATATTCCCCAACCCGCGAATCTAGCCTTGCTTACTTACCATCTTCCAACTGAAGAACTCCCAAATCCCGAAGATTGGCCCTACGTAGCTCTGGTCATCCCTCGATCATTGCATCAATTATTGGAGGTGCAAATCGGTGAAACCAGTTACCCAGTCTTTGCCAGCCATGGGCAGACCATTCATATAAACGCGGCAACGAGCGCTCTCTTCCAAAATCCTTTGCTCAAGCTGCGCTTTGAATTTGCTAAATATCCCCGCTTTGGCCCTCTCGAATTTCCTATCGCCTTGGTTGATGCCAAAAACGCCCAATCCTATGCCGATTCTGCGGCTACCCTCGAAAGCCGATCTCTGACTGGTCGCGACTGGCAAATGGCTGTTCCCATGCTCATTGCCTTTCTCATGTTATGGATCAATCACGCGCCTGCTTATGCCGCATTAGCGATATATGGAATGGCCTTTAGCCTTCGCTCCGCCCTTTATTTCCTTGCTGAGAACCAATTCTTACCACATTGGCAGGCTTGGATTTGCATCGCGCACTTGCTCACCATTGCCGCCTTGGTGAAATTTCTATCCCTGCTCTCCGGTGTGGGAAAAGCTGCGGAAAGAAAGTTCCTGTTTTCTGGCATGTTGCTAACTGCCGTCGCCTGCGTTTGCACATTATGGTTTGGCGAGTCCGTTTCAACAGACGCAAGATATGTTGATTTGATCGCTGATTGTGTTCTAGGCATCGTTGGGATTTTGCTTTTAAGTTTTAGCATTTTTTCTCATAAACCCAAGAACGGTCCTGCCTTTTTTCCGACGGTCGAGGATCTGCAACATTTATCGTTCGTCCGACGCAGGAAAACTCATTCATTGAGTCTTGGTGTCGCGGCTGCTGGTTTATTCGTTCTCTTAGTAGACAATGTTTATAGCATCGTGCAATTGAAGGTCATGGGTCAAAAGCCCCCAACCGACATACTCATCATTGTCCATTTCTTAGCTCTATGCGCTGCCGTTTTCGTGAGGCTCGGCACGACTCGTGAAATGATTAGCTCCCAAGGAAGATTGCTTGCCCGCTATTTAGCGAAATCGAGGGAAAAGCTGCGCTTTTCGCGACTTATGAATGCTCTAATTTCTTCGAGCCATCATCACGATCAGGATGGCATTACTTGGGAAGTAACGAAAAGTTCGCAGGATATGGTAGGCGGCGACTGGCATGACCTTCGCGTTATGAGTGGCAAGGAGCACAAGGTCCTAGTTTGCGCCTTATTTGATGTGACCGGGCATGATCTCTTGGCTGCAGGACATCATGTGATGATAGCAGCTCAATGGAATCTTGCTCTTTCCCATCTGCAACTCGCCCTAAACCTGGAAACGAACGCTTCTGCGTTTCTCGCAAATTTCGCAGGCCCCTGGCTCCAAAGCCTAAATGCTCAATGCTTTCACGCACCAGGGAAACTAGGCGCAAGTGGTGCGGTCATCTTATGGGATTTTTTGGGAGAAACCATCTATATAGCGGCCGCTGGGCAAAGGTCTCTAAGGGTCCTGGATCTCTCTGAGGCCTCAAATTTGCTTCATTTTTCCAGTGATCGCTTAGGCCTCGTTGCTCAAGGGCATTTTGCGACAAAAGCGATTCCATCCGGCAGTGTAAGTGGCCTTCAGATTGCGAGTGACGGTGCTGAGCCCTTCGATCAGAAGTCTTCAAGAGATGATGCTACCTCCATTCTTATAGGCTTTAAAAAGCAAAGCCAAACAAGGTAGGCGAGGTTGGGTGCACCAGATGGACCTTATCAGCAGCAACTCTACATGCTCACTGCCATTCCAAAATTCACCGCTTGATGCTGTTCGGAATAGCCAAGATAGGGAACTCTTTGGGTATAGGAGAGCGTGAATTTATCATTTACCAATGCAACGCCTCCCGAAAGGCTCTCCCTTTCCCCCTCAAACTCTCGCGCATAAGCTCCGAGAAGGCGAAAGAACTCGTAGAATTTTACACTAAAGGACGCTATCCCTTGTCGCTCGGCATCGCGTTCCAACTCCGCGATTTCCCAGCGGACTCGCTCGCGCTGCACCCCATCTAGATGCACACTCAACTGTCCGTCCATCATGAGATAGGCTAGACCGACGCGATAGGTCGTGGGTGCATAATCAGCAATAGAACGATTCGCCAAATTCTCTGCGGAGACACCAAAGCGCAGTGCTGGGCTGATGAGTCCCGCGATACCTAATCCAAGGGCCATGCCCTTCACTTCCCGGTACTGTTCGTCTGCGGTAAGAACCGTATCATCAGGCTCCAGAGCTTGCACATACTGTCCATTGATGCCCACAGAAATTTTACCGACGGGCTGCGCCAACCCCAGGGCGAAGCGTTTCTCTATGGAAGAATCAAACGCTTGGTCTTTCAGCTTTCGCTTGGCCCAATCGAGTTCATAATCCTCCTGAAAACTTGTATAGCTCGCACCAGCTGCCAAGCCATTTAAGGTCGTACCGTCGACAATTCCTGCTTGAAAGAATTCGCGCCCTTGGCTGGGCCAGTGATATCCGGCATTGACTTTATACATTCGCTCCATCACCAACATGGCCGGATTTTGGCGGATAGAGGCAAGCCCACTCACCGCTGCCGTGCCACCGTTGGCGAGTCCATTGGCGTGATCTCCCACTGACTCGATTTCGTCTGGAACCCGGTAGAGATTTAAGTCCTCTGCCCTTAGCAAATTCGTCGCCAGAAGACCAAAGACGAGAGTTGAGGATTTCAGGAAGAATGTGCGCATGATCTGTCCTCACTGAGAAATTCTTGTTGTTGCAAGGGCCCACAGGCTAATGTGAGGGAAATGTTTCCGCCAACGAAATGAGTTACTTTATTGTAGCCTGAATGAGCCGATTGTAAAAATTTGAACGGGAGGGGCCTGAGCAGCGGCTTAGTCTTTCACGATCCACACTGAGAACCTTACCAAAAAACTATGGGGCCGGTGTCTGGCTCTTGGCTTATGGCGCTGGCTTTTCTGATACCTTAGGAGCGGCAACTTTGGGAGTTGCTGGGGTCAAGAGTTCCTTGGTGTATTGCTGGATACTGCCTTTCAAAACCTTTACCGCCACGCCTTGCGCTAATTCCAAGGTCACAAATTGATCCGCGACCGAGCGAATTTTCCCAATAAAACCAGATTGAGTGACCACTTCGTCGCCGGGCTTTAGTTCCGATAGTAACTTCGTGTGTTCTTTAGCTCGTTTCGCTTGAGGTCTGAGAAAGAAGAGATACACGATCATGACTAAACCGAGGGGAAGCAGAAGAGTGTCGAAAAGACTCATTTGCGGCTGCGCTGCTGGTGCAGCGGCTTCTTGAGCAAACGCAATATAACTCACAGAACTATTTAATAAATTTGAAAACATCAAGCCATCTCCTTGTGATCCCAGGCCCGTCCCAGGCCAATCTTGTTAACCCAGAATCATCACGAAAGCAAGCCTACCCATGCTTTGGGCAGGTAGCGTTGATGGAGATACTCTTTCTTTAAGATGGCTGTCTTAGAACTCTCATACTTAAAAGTTGATTCTCATGAGTCGCGAGCTGAAAAGCCACGATAGAAGCCGTCACAACATAAAAGAAAGCGGTCACATAAGATCCCAGAAAGAGACACAGACCTAGTCCTTCCATAATTCGACCCACATATTCCGGGTGTCTTAAGTACTTGTAAGGGCCACTGACGATGCGCTCCATCCCTGCGACGGCAAGACAGCGATTGGTCCATAGGGTGCCAAGAGACCTTATCGCGAACATCCGCAAAGCGTAGCCACCTATGAGTAGACCCATGGCAATCAGGGGTAGCTTAGCTGGGACGCTAGCGACCCAAGTCTCCGCCATCCCTTGTCCTTCTGAGCTTTGCATAAACTCCCAAAAGGCGAGAGGGGCAAACAGAAATGGAAACCTGTAAAAGAGCTTGGCAAGCCGGGGACAGCGCTCACTGATGGTACCTTGAGCAAGTCCTTGCAAATGCCGCTGGCTCAGGCGGGCTTCCATCCAAGTTGACCACGCAGCACATGACACCAAAGCGAGCCAGAGATACTCAATAGGAAACATAAGTCCGCCATTTTTACTTGGTATAGCCAAAGGGATTCAAGAAGATCTTACCGTTTCTTCCCTCTCAAACCAAGCTAGCGCCAATTTTTGCGTTGATGATCTAAAGGTTTTTCCTAAGTTTTGCAATCATGGTAAACCCATCTCTTGCCCTACAGAGATGGAACTGCCATGAGCCAGTTGTTAAGCCAGTTAAACCAAGCACAACGGGATGCCGCGGCTCACGTTCAAGGCCCCCAGCTCATTCTCGCGGGTGCTGGCACCGGCAAGACCCGAGTTATGACCTACCGCATGGCTCACATGCTCAGTTTGGGAATCAACCCTTCCTCTATCGTCGCGGTCACCTTTACGAACAAAGCCGCTGGTGAAATGAGAACCCGCGTCGCCAAACTCGTCGATCGTGGCAAAGCCAAGTTTCTCAATATCAGCACCTTTCACAGCTTCTGCCTCAAGATTTTTCGCCAATATGTCCAAAAAACCCCCTGGAGAAAAGGTTTTCTCATCCTGGATATGGGTGACCAACTGGATATGATGAGACGTACCATGGAAGATCTAAGAATCACGGGCCAGTATCAGCCCATGGATCTTCTTCTCCAGGTTAGCCAAGCGAAAAATCGCCTCCTCGACCCTGCGGAGGTTGTGGCCGAAGGCGATAAACTCACCTGCGCGGATCCCGAGCTCTTAGCCACGGTTTATCAAACCTATCAAAAGCACCTTGTCTTCAATAATGTCATCGACTTCGATGACTGCATTCTGCAAGTCGCTCACATGCTACAGCGAGATCCGCAACTACAGGCTGAGCTGCAGGAAAAATATCAATACTTCATGGTCGACGAGTTTCAGGACACGAATTATGCCCAACTGGAGCTGGTTCGCCTTTTTGCCTCCCAACATCGCAATATTTGTGTTGTCGGCGACGACGACCAGTCGATTTACAGTTGGCGGGGAGCGATGTATCAAACGATTGCTCTCTTCGAATCCTATTTCCCCGAACTGCGAGTGGTGCGACTCGAACAAAACTACCGCTGTTCCACCCCGATCCTCCAGGCTGCAAACCAACTGATTCGTAATAATCCCATCCGCAAGGGCAAGACGCTCTGGAGCGATTCAAAGGTTACGGAACCCATCCGATTGACCGCCTGCCTGGATGAGCTCAGCGAAGCAAATCAGATCGCCTCTCGCATCCTTGGTCTGACCGGTCGCGGCTATCAACCAAAAGATATCGCCATTCTTATCCGTCAGGCGACCCAGGGCAAAGCCATTGAACTAGCCCTTCGGGATTTACGGCTCCCATACAAAATCTATGGGGGTCAAAGCTTTTTCGACAAAAAGGAGGTGAAAGACTTCCTAGCCTACGTTCGCCTCACTCTCAATCCAAAGGACCACCTCGCTTTTTATCGGACCATCAATACTCCAAGTCGTGGCATCGGAGTCAGGACTTTGGAGAAAATTCACCAATTCTCACAAGAATCACAGATCCCTCCTTTGCTTGCGGCCCTTGATCCCGCGCTGCAGGTTGCCACAGGCCAAACCTCAAGAATCATTCATGAATTCAACCAAGAAATACATGCATTACATGTATTACAAGTAAACACACCGGCGGACTTCGAGACTTTGGGCCAACAGATCTTGCGAAAATTCAAATTAGGACTCGATGTCGAGCAATCGGTAAAAAGCCCAGATGCAAGGGCCCAAAGATTAGAAACCATTCGAAACCTACCTGCCTGGCTGGCTGCAGCTGCACAGGCCCATCTCGACCAGCACGGTGATCTAGATGCCTGGGAGTTCTTACAAGCCCTCGTGCTGGATCAGTCTCAGGGATTTGATAAAAAGAACAAAAATCAAAGTTTTGAAGAGCGCGAACATATTGCAGTCATGACCACTCATGCGGCCAAAGGTCTCGAATTTCCAGTGGTCTTTGTCTGTGGGATGGAAGACGACATATGGCCACACAAAAACAGCCAGGGCCAAGAGGATCAAATCCATGAGGAACGCCGCCTCATGTACGTGGCAATCACTCGAGCTAAAGAGCGCCTCTATTTATCCCATTGCCATTACCGAAATATTCGCAAACAAAAGGTTGGCAAAATCCCTTCGCGTTTTATCCGAGAACTACCACATAACGATGATTTGATTGTGGAAAGCCTGGGACAAAATCATCTGGAGCCGGGTGTCAAGAGCAAGGAAGAACGGGCAGCCTCAACGATTTCAAGACTTTCCGATTTACGGGCCAGCCTTAAATGAGCCGTCGTCATCCTGAGCAAAGCGAAGGATGACGACGGCGCAGCTTAGTCATCGACCTCCACATCCAAAGTGCCTTTTTCTCTCACAAACTGCTTGAGTTTTTGCATAATGCGCGACTCGATTTGTCGAGCCCGCTCGCGAGTCACTCCATAGCGATCGCCAATATCCTGCAAAGTCAAAGGGACCTCGGCCAAGAGGCGATCCTGAAAGATCTTCAGTTCACGCTCGTTCAGGGATTGCTTGAACTCATCCAGATATTCCTTAAATAGGCTCATTTCCTGGTTGGAGGCCAAAACATCCACAATCGAGGGACGTTGATCCTCCAGCCATTCCCCCCGGGCTGAGGAGGAATCATCTCGACTAAAGGGGGTGTCCAGAGATAAATCCGGTGCTCCTAGCCGTTTCTGCATCTCCAGAACTTCGCTCTCTTTGACATTTAAATTCTCCGCAATGAGCTTGGGATCGGCGCGGTCATATTCCGCGACCAAGCGGTCTGCTTCTTTCTTAAGATTGTAAAAGAGCTTGCGCTGGGCAGCTGTCGTGCCCATTTTCACTTGGCTTTTTTGTTCCATGATGTGCTTAAGGATAAAAGCGCGTATCCACCAGGCCGCATAAGTTGATAACTTTACTTGTTTATATGGATTGAAGCGCTTGACCGCCTGCATCAGGCCATAATTTCCTTCTTGGATCAAATCCAGAAAACTGATCTGAGCCTGTCTAAAATCATTTGCAATTTTGACCACCAACCGTAAATTCGAGGTAACCAAACGCTGAGCGGCTTCCTGATCGCCCTCCTCAAAATGTCTTAGGGCGAGTTGATACTCCTCTTCAGCATTGAGGAGGGGATATCGCGCCACCTCCTGCAAATAGATTTGCAGCGGTGACAAGGTGGCCAACGACTTGGGGCCACTGACACTAGGTAGCTTACTCACCAAAGACAGTCCTCATTTGGTTTTTTTACTTAAAACCCTAAAAATACGAGTACCTGCGCCAATATGCCAGAGATCGGGATCATAACAAATCCGCATTCCAAATTAAACAAGCGAAATCCCGAACGGTCGCAGATGCTCTCCTATATCTTGGGCGAAAAGGGCGAGCTGGCAAAGACGCAAAATCTCACCGAGCTGGATGAGGTGGTTCGTCGTTTCCAAGAAAAAGATGTCAAGATCCTGGCGATTAACGGTGGCGACGGAACCATTTCTCGTACACTTTCCGCCCTGATTCGGACCTATGGAGAGAAACCGCTACCTAAAATCGCCCTTCTTCGGGGTGGTACCATAAATATGCTTGCTCAAAATCTAGGCATTCGTGGAACACCCGAGTCATTGCTTTTTGGACTGGTGCGTGAGCTAGGATCAGGCGGCGCGTTTCCAAGTGTCCGTCAACGATGCCTGGAGGTAAACGGTCAATTTGGCTTTCTCTTCGGTAATGGCACGATTTCCTCATTTCTAGAGACTTTTTACCAAAATAAAACGGATGCCTTTGGGTCCTTGGTTCTTATGGCGAGAGTCATCTTCTCGGCAATCTTTGGCGGCGGGCTCGCACGAAAAATCCTCCGTGATCACATCTTTTCATTGCAAATCGATCAACATCCACCCTTGATGTTGCATTCCATCGCTCTTATTGCTTCCACGGTGCAGCAAATGCCACTGGGACCCAAGTTTTTTCCCATGGTAGGGCCCGGGAGTCAGGCTATCCAATTTATGGTCATGCGCCTGGCCGCTAGAAACGCAGCCTTCCTAATCCCCTTTACCGCCCTATTTTCTGCGGCAAGAGATGATTTTGCCAAGTCTTCGATTTTAGCCAAACACATTCAAATCAGCTCCAAATCTGCACTCAGCTACACACTTGATGGCGAGCTTTTTCAAATTCCTCCTGCTGGAGATTTAACGATAAGCTTGGGCCCGGAGATAGAATTTGTTAGCATGAATGCTGAAGATCCGAACTAAGTTACGGAAATTGAGCCTTTGAGCAGCCAGGGAATTCCAAGAAGCTGGCCAGGCAAATTGCGCAGGATGTCACATGACGAGTCGAGTTACCGTTGAGGCTCCCAAATTGGGGGTACGAATTCCCCATCCTCCTCTCGAAGGTTTGTCCGATGCTATAGGGGCAAAGCAACTCGAGGTCCATTGGCTCGCAGGGGATGGCTCCGACCGCTGTTACTATCGACTGCACTCCCCGAGTTTGAAAGAAGATTTTGTTCTAATGCAACTATCTGTCGATGATGCATTGAAATTGCAAAGTGACCAATATGAGTGGATCCATGTGGGAAACACCTTGCAGCAGTTCGGTGTTCGCGTGCCGGCACTCATCAAAAACCTTAAGAGCTACGCTGCACTTATCATCGAGGATTATGGCAATAAAACCTTTGAGCAACAAGCCCACTCACTTCTTGCCTTAGGCGAATGGAAAGCTTGTAAAGCCTTGTACCGTGATGCCAGCCAAATCATCGTCCAGTTTCTAAAAATACCAAAATTGTCGGGTTCATGGAGCCGGCGCAGTTTCGATGCCGAGCGCTATTATTTTGAGACCGATTTTTTCTTGCACCACTACGGTAAACCGATCGCCGGTTTGGAATTTTCCCAGGAAGAACTGGATCGCTACAAACAAGACTTAAACGCGATTTCAGATTACCTTGCCAGCTTTAGTCAATATTTCGTCCATCGCGACTACCATAGTCGCAACCTAATGTACAAAAACGGAAAAATTGCCGTCATTGACTTTCAAGACGCGCGATTAGGTTCGCCTGCCTATGATCTCGTTTCCTTATGCTTCGATTCTTATGTGCCTTTGTTGCCCGAACAAAGATTAGAACTGATGCATCAAGGATTAGAGGCCCTTCATACTCTGGGAACCGACGTGGGGGTAAGCGCTTCGGAGCATTGGCGAGCGATTCTATTGCAACGGCAACTCAAGGCCATTGGCAGCTTCGGGTATTTGACATTGGTCAAGAATCGGGGAAACTATCTGAGATATGTGAGACCTGCCCTTGATACCTTGGCTCACGATTTAGTCTATGACGAGCGTTGGCCGTTTCTTTCTGGCACCTTGTTAGAGCGGATCCGTCGCTTCAACAAGACGGTCTGAAAAGAGATGCCCTCCATGTTAAGTTCGGAGAGAATTCAAGCGTTAGTTTTATGCGCAGGCTTTGGTAAGCGCCTTGCTCCGCTGACGGACATAATACCCAAGCCCGCCATCCCATTTTTTGGTCTCCCTTTAGTCAGCTACATTATTGCGCAACTGGTAAATGCTGGATTAAAAAGAATTTCCTTTAATCTGCATCATCATTCCGAGAGCATGCGCCAGACTGTTTTGAGCTGCCCTATGAATTTCCAAGCTCATTTCTCTTTAGAGGAACCCATCATCCTAGGATCGGGGGGAGCGTTAGGCCCCGTCCTCAGGGAGTGCCTTGATGAGGGGGAAGATCTCCTCGTCGTAAACGGTGACGTCTTATCGGATATCCCACTTGCAGCTCTCATAAACCACCATAGATCCACAGGAGCGCTGGCGACCTTTGCCGTGCTTCCAGAACTCTTGCCAGGTGAAAATCTTGGCCTTGTGTACAAGAATGGAAGGTTCTTTGGCAGGGGAACGAAACAAGCCTTGGTTCCCGGGTTCCAACTCGGCGGCAATGGATGTGCCTATGTCGTCAAGCGTGACTTTCTAAATTTCATTGTCCCAGGGGAAAGCGTCGACCTGTTTGAACTTTGCACGCGCGCGGCAAATCATAACCAGGCCCTCGCCGTATTCCCGGTTCCTGGTCCTCTTTTTGACTTGGGAACTCCCTCCCGTATTTGGCAGACTCACATGCGTCTACTCAATGATCCCATGCTTATACAACGGTTTCGTTTTGATCAATGTTTTCGGGCCTATAAATCAGTGTATAGGCATTGGGTAGACAAGAATCCTAACGCTCCCGCATTCAGGGCACAGGCTTTTGAACCCAGTGACGCTACTGATTTGCCTGTGTTGACCTATCCCGGGCCAGGGGTTGTCTATACCAATATAGCCCTTGGCCTTAGGGAAACCCTAAAACCCGGTGCTCAATATAATTCCATCTCGCAGGATTTTCAGAGGCAGGTTACAAAAAACCTTACTGTGTCGAATCAGTGGCAGAATGCGGTGATTCTCAACAGTACCTCCCTGGGTGGGCTTTCATCTTCGTTTGTTGCCATCGAAGATGTGATTTTCGATCTCGACGGTGAGGTTTCCATTTCACATTAAACCTCAACCAAAACAAAACTTGCAGGAAAATTCGGATCTGAGATATCAAACTCCACGTCACAAAACCCAGGCCAACCTTGCCGATTCAGGCTAGACGTTAGATGATTTCCCAAAAGCTCCCACTCTCCCAATCCTTCTTCTCTCATGTCATGCTGCAACCTCGTGAGCATGAACCTAATCCCATAGCAGACTCACCTGCATCAAATGCTTGGGCTGCTATTCCTGTAGTCGAACCCTAATGTGTTCCAACCACATCAACTTATCCGCACCTATGTGCCTTCGTAACAAATATTCTTCAAAAAAACTCATATCAAAAACCTAAAGCATCACAAATTCACTTGCTGTATTGACTTGTTGCAATTGTGAAAAACCTTTTATTCCAGCTTGGCCTTGATGAACGAAAGAATCTTTACCTTCCAAAACCGAATGAACTGGTTCGTCTAAATCATTCTGAGAAATTAAAACGCTTTGATCCAAATAGTGCACGATAGTTCCAACTTCCAATTGATCGGGATTCGCGATGTGGCCGTTGAGGCGCCAAATCATTTTCCATGTGGTAGAGTCGCCATAAACTTGTGCGGCGATATTCGCCAGAGTTTGACCTTGTTGCACGGTAACTTCACTCTTAGGAGAAAGTTCATAGGCTTGAGCAAAGCTAGTAGATTCTGCGGTTAGAGCATAATAGACAACGTCACCTGGGTAAATACGGTTTGGGTTATGTAATGCAGAGAGGTCCTTAATTTCAGACCAACGATTCATGTCGCCATAAATCTTCTTAGCAATTTTTGCTAAAGTATCGCCTTTTTGCACGATATAGGGCATCTTCGAGTTCATCTCAGGTAATCCACCAACCGTTTGACCTGTCGTCATAACGGGAGCACTGGATGGGGGAGGGGATTGTGCAAAGTTTGCAGTTGCCGTAGGGTCTGCAGCCGCATTTAGACCTGTAGAGTTCAGCGCCTCCGCGGGAGCCTCACCCATGTTGTCGGATTCCTGGTTCATTTGAGCGATAACTTCCTGCAACTCGTTCTCGGTTGCATCTGCGGAGTAATCGTCCTGCTCGCCAATGTTCTCTTCATACGTGATGTTCTCTTCTCCAGTTGCGCCCTCATCATTTGCACTTTGCTGATCTGTAGCTTCCACACTCTCATCCTGATTTGAATTCTCGAGTTCTGCTCCCTGCTGTTGCTGCTGAGAGCTCGAACACGCACCAAACCAGAGTGCTAGCGAGGCCCACAGAGACAGCGCGACAGAACGCCGCAATGCTCCTTGTAGTCTCATAGCAATCCTCCAAAAAAGTTTCAGCCCCGCTTATCGACAAATAAGCGCGGACCTTAAGTACCATTAAACGGGCTGCGGCATTTTCTGAAAAGGGGCAAGCGCTGCTTGCTCAACCTGGAACAAACCACCTGTTCATCAATCATCATCGTGGCCTACTCGAGAAATTTGCGTAGGCTTGCCCACGCCTGTTCAGGCAAATTGTCTAGGAATCAGACAGGGCTATACAGCCTAGTCAAATTTTTACGATGTGCTTTCGCGGTGTTACGAAAAGGTCGTTTGGCTTGAATCTTGCTGTGTAAGCATGAGTCAAAGTCTCTGGTGGAGGATTGCTGGTGAGTGGGATAATCCTTGGATTCATTGTCGTCAATTTGCTTTATGCCTGCGTCAAGCTTAGTACGGAAGCTTCGGATGCTCTGAAGAATGAATATCGACAAGTTGTCATGAGCATGGCTCAAGCTTTGCCATTTGTAAGCTACCTCATGACTCTAGCCATCTTGAGTCTCAATTACCTCTCAGTCGCAAAGCCAGGATCAATACCTTTTGACAATCCCATGTATCTTTATCCGCTAGAAAATTTAGTCCTCTTGGTTATCTCAACGTTTCTCCTGACCCCCGCCGGAAGCTTGATCGCCGGCTGCTTAATTCTGCATTTTTCCCTGCGGTATTCCTATCTCTTTTACGACGGTATTGCCAGCAACCATGGTCTCTATTTTACTTTGTTGGGATTCCTGTCTCTTGTCTTTATGAGCGTGGATAAGTTCACCTATCGCGGTTCACGATGGTTGCTTGTCACTCAACGAAACCTGCGTTCATTGTTGTTATATACGGTAGCGCTCTTGACCCTAGTAAGTATGATTATGACACTTGAAAACTCCTCCCGCGCTTTGGAATTTCTGCAAATTTCTAGCAAATCATCGCCAAAGTTAATTCTGGGTACTTTAGGAGCCATCACTGCTATTGGATGGTACCAGGTTATGACGTCTCGCCGACATAAAGACACCATGTTCTTTCTCATTATTCCTTCCCTTCTATTTATGATCACGGGCCTTGGTTTTGAGATCGTCCACCTCGTCTTTCCGCTTTTTGTTATGATTGGATTGGCGATATGCCTTCATGATGATTACTGCCGAGATCGTTTGGCTATGGCGTCCGCTTTGCGCCGTCTTTATTCTCGCCCGATGCGTCGACCGGTGTTGAAAGGTCATTGAAAGACGGGGCGATCCCTCCCGCGACAGCAAGTAACAACCGGTACATCCCATCCTCCATTAACAAACAAGAGTTATTCAAAAAAACCCTTCCCCCTATGCTTTCGCCAAGGGCAACTAGGCAGGTCCTGTTCGCCAGCATATTTGACTGGAGAAAAAAAGCCGCGATATGATGGGTATAGAAGTGGGATAAAGTGGGATCTCGTGCCATGCTAGGGTAGGACAAAAGATGTTTCGTGGGTACTACGACCATGCTTTGGATGAAAAGAGCCGATTGGCAATTCCCGCAAGATACCGGGAAATATTGCAGTCAGCGGCTATTCCTGGAGCTTTGATCGTAACCGCGGCCCATCAATGTGCCGTTGCCTATCCCTTGACGGAATGGCAAAAAATTGAAGAGAATCTGCTAAATCTCAATGCGTTGGATCGCCAAGTGCAAAATTTTACTAGATATTTTGTGGCATTAGCCCATGAATGTCAGATCGATCGGACAGGGCGCATCCTGCTAGCACCGGCCATTCGTGAGCGGCTTGGTATTGGTCGCGACGTTACCATCGTGGGGCAATTGAACAAATTCGAAATATGGCCTCGCGAACGATGGACTGCATTTATGAATGACGCTGGGGAACAATTTGAACAAGCTGGAGCCTCTCTAGCCCAACATGGAATCCATTTCTAGATGTTTGAACATATAAGTGTCTTAAAGCAAGAGTTGAAGCAAATGCTCAAGGTGGAAAGCACAGATATCGTTGTGGATGCAACTCTGGGGGGAGGGGGTCACGCCGCCGAATTCATGCCACCACTTCATTCTGCACGCTTGATTGGCATTGATAGAGATCAAGTTGCTATCGCCTCCTGCGGGAAACGCTTTGAAGAGGTTATTGCGAAGGGACATTTCCTTCTTGTACACGCACCTTTTTCACAAATCGATCAAATTCTTACCTCGCTCGCTTTACAACCCAATGTTATTTATGCTGATTTAGGGGTCTCTAGTCCGCAGCTCGACACTCCCGAACGAGGCTTCTCTATGCGCTTTGCGGGGCCTCTTGACATGCGGATGGACCAATCGGCAAACATGCCAACCGCAAAAGACATCCTCGCCATGTACTCGATTGAAGACTTAACAAGGATTTTCTTCGAATATGGCGAAGAGCCCAAAGCAAAATATTACGCCCGTGCCATCGATAAACGCCGCGCGGAACGCGCCTTTGAAGACACTAAAGAGTTTGCCGATTTTCTGCAGTCGGTTAATCCCTACCGATCTGCAAGTAAGAAACATCCCGGAACAAAAATTTTTCAAGCCTTGCGGATTGAAGTCAACCAGGAGTTAGCGCAAATTGAAGAATTCCTCAAGGCTTCCTATCGCCACCTCGCTGTGGGTGGTCGCATGGGGGTCATAACTTTCCACTCCTTGGAAGACCGTTTGGTGAAGAATTTCTTTCAGTCTGTTGGCAAAAGTAAATCTGATCCCGCCATGCGCCACTTGCCTATGCGGGATATCGATGTGCAAAAGCCACCAGCTACCATTTCGAGACCTTTTCCCTGTGTGCCCACTGATCTCGAATGTCAACAAAATCCACGCGCGCGAAGCGCGAAGTTACGCGTATTGGTTAAACAACAAGAAGGAAGCCTGCCATGGAAGTCTTAAAAAATCGCTTTATGATCAGTGTCATCTTAACAAGTTCCTTACTGTTTGTTTTCGCGTTCTTTCGCGTTCACATTCTTATCAATACGACCGAACTCGGTTACCAAATTGCTAAGCTAAAAGATCGAGAAGAAGTGTTGCTGGAGCGTCAGAGTGAATTGGCGATGAAAATCGCGAAAGTCACCTCTCGATCCCACTTGAGTGTTATGTCTGGCTTACCAGTAGAAGACCTTAAATCCAAGGGTGGAAAGATTGCTGCGCGATAGGTTGAAAGCTCTATTTCCTGCTAAAAAACGCGATAAAGCTACTATTATATCGGGTAGTTTTAACAATTCGCGCTCGTCTATCGTTCGTTGGGCTGTATACCTAGTCTTCGTTGCGGTTTTCACACGCGCTTTGTGGATTCACCTTTTTCCCCCGTCACCAGAATTCCTTAACAATTTAGCAAAGCATCAATACCGCAAGAAAATTGAGCTAGCTCCCTACCGGGGCAATATCATGGACCGCAGGGGCGAGCCACTGGCCCTAAGCATTAAAAAATCTTCGTTTTATCTGAATCCTCGATTATTTTCCGCCTCAGCTGCGAATCTTCACGAGCTTGCCAAGGTATTGAATCTGTCTGAAGGCAAGCTCACGAGTCTTCAAGCTAAGAAAGGTTATTTTGCTTGGTTAGCGAGACAAGTATCGTCGGAGCAAGCAAGTCGGGTCCGGAATATGAATCTTCCTGGTGTTTTTGAGATTCGGGAACCTGCCCGTTTCTATCCTCTGGGTGAGGCCGCTTCCCAAATACTCGGATTTGTCGGAATCGATAATCAAGGACTTTCAGGCTTGGAAATGATCTATGACAAGAACCTTCGGGGGGAAGTTGTCGATTATATGCCTGCCATTGACGCTCGGGGCGCAAAAATATATTTAGACAGCCAATATGCTATCCCCTTCTTGCCAGGTGATTCTCTGCAACTGACCTTGGATCGGGTCGTGCAAGAGATCGCAGAAGAAGAGTTGGAAAAGGGTGTGCGAGAAGCCGGAGCTAAAGGCGGAATAGCCATAGTCAGCGATCCTCACACCGGCCAAATCCTAGCGATGGCAAATTTTCCAAAATTTGACCCTAATCGAGTTAGCGCGAAGAGTTTTCAAAATGCCAAGAACCGAGCTGTGGTCGACATCTTCGAACCCGGATCCATCTCCAAACCTCTCGTCGTCGCCACGGCTTTGCAGGAAAAGCATGTAAAAATTGGTGAAATGTTCAATTGTGAGAAATCTGGGCGTTATGTCATTCCCGGGGGAGTGATTAACGATGACCACCCGGAAGAGCATCTGGATGTTTCTGGCATCATTACGCAGTCAAGCAACATTTGTATGTACAAGATCGCCAAACGCATGGGAAGGGAACCACTCTATAACGGTCTGAGAAAATTTGGCATCGGAGATCCCGCGATACGCCTTGGATTTGCAAGTGAAGTGGGAGGTCGCATTGCCGCTTGGAATCATTGGAAAGAGATCCGTTTTGCGAACGTGGCCTTTGGCCAGGGATTTAGTACCACGGGGTTGGAGATGGTCGCGTCTTATGGCGCCATCGCGAACGGCGGGCAACTGATGCGCCCCTATTTGGTTTCGAAGGTCGTACGTCCCGATGGGTCTACCCATGCAAACGTGAACCCTCAAGTTGTTACCCAGGTTCTTCATCCTGAAGTTGCCAGTGAAATGAGAAAAATGCTTGAAAGAACCACCACAGAAGGTACGGGATCAAAAGCACAAACCATAGATTTTACGGTTGCCGGGAAAACGGGGACCGCAGAGGTCTTTGACCCGCTCCTCAAGGCCTATTCGAAAACCAAGAGAAAGGCTAGCTTCATCGGTTTTGCACCTGCTCGTGACCCTCACTTGGTGATCTTCGTCCTCATCGACGAACCCAGTAAGCAGCCCTACTATGGTGGCCTCTGGGCTGCTCCGGTTTTCTCGCAAATATCCGCTCGCACCCTGCACTATCTGAACGTGAAGCCCGACAAGGAGGATATTTCTCATGGTATCGATCTCGCTGTAGAAAAACTCCCTGTGCCGTTGTAAAAGCGAGTATGAATTTGGTGCAAAGCTTGTCGATTTCGAAAATTTGACGGGCCCTTATCTTTCGTTACCCCTCTGGGGAAGGCATCTTATGAATTCTTTACCTAATAACTCCGACCGATCTGGAGTCTCCTTTAGCACGAAGTCCTTGTTAGACACTTTGCATTCCTTTGGGATTTTTATAAAAATTCATGGGGAAGTACCCAGCCAGCTCGCGGGAGTCTCCGCTGATTCTCGCTCTGTAACGCAAGACTCCCTTTTCATTGCGCGTCAGGGTGTGGCGAGCGACGGGCATAATCATATCTCCCAGGCTTTGGCCAAAGGGGCAAACCTGATCTTTGCCGAACGCATGGTCCCCCAGTTAAAGTCAGCGCCCGGCTACGCTATCGTCTCCGATATTGCCAAAATCTATGGGATTGCCTCAAGCTTGCACTTTGGACAGCCAGAGAAAAAACTGATTTTTATTGGCCTAACAGGTACCAATGGTAAAACATCGACATCACTTCTGTTGTCGGATCTTTTGGAGCAACATCAAGTTCCGACCATGGTCATTGGCACCACAGGGGTCTATATTAGGGGTGTAAAGACTCATTCCTCAAGTCACACCACGCCAGATGCATTGGCTTTTTTCGGCTATCTGTCAGAAGCCCACCAAGCTGGAGTTACCCATGTGATTATGGAAGCTTCTTCCCATGGTTTAGCGCAAGAGCGATTTTTTCCCGCAAAACTCAGTCACGGGATTTTCACTAGTTTTTCCCAAGATCATTTAGACTATCACCAGACAATGGAGCAATACCTTCAAGCAAAACTGAAGCTCTTTTCTGCCAGCTGCTCCTATTCAGAGGCAAGATATGTTGTTCACTCCTCTTTATTATCTAGGGTGCTAAAAAGCTTTCCCAACCTGCAGGATCGCCTTTGTAGCTACGCCTTGGTAGAACAAAATCAGGACCAAAATGTCGTATTTTCTGATACAGGTGGCTTTGAGCCATCTGCGAAACATTTTTGGATCACCAAAGCTTCTAGTGCCAAAAGCGCAACCATAACGACTTGTCACATTGGTGCCGGCACTCAGACCTTGCGCTCCTATCAGATCCCTTTTCATGCTGAATTTCTTTTAGAAAACACCCTTGCCGCAATTTTAACCTTTTTTGACATTAGGGGCAGCTGGCCCGATGCGACCCATGTACAAAGGCTTAGACAAATTCCCGGGAGAATGCAGCGTGTTCCCATTCAAGGTGTTGGGCCTGCAGTCTACGTAGACTATGCGCATTCGCCAGATGCTCTGCAAAGAGTGTTGTTAGATCTGCAAAGGAACAAAGGTAACGGACGTTTACTATTGGTATTTGGTTGCGGGGGGGATCGAGACCGAACCAAGCGTCCAATCATGGGAGCGATTGCCGCGGAAATTGCTGACGATATCTTTTTGACGAGCGATAACCCACGCAGTGAAAGCCCAGAAGCAATTTTGAAGGAAATATCCCGTGGCATCCCTGAGTCCAAGCGGGCCCAACTCATTGCGAATCGCAAGGAAGCCATTCAAGCGGCCATTGAGAAGGCAAATCCGCTCGACACAATTCTTATTGCGGGAAAGGGACATGAATCAGGTCAAATGATCGGTTCGATCGTTCATCCCTTCGATGACGTTGAAGTCGCCAGAGCCCTACTGCTGGAGCGATTCCCGCAGGGCGCCTCCAAGACGGAGGCGGTGCGATGAAAACGATGGTATTGGGAGCCGGGGTTTCTGGCCTTGCCGCTGCGCGCTTGCTGCTAGCAAGGACCCAGGACCAAGTCCTCTTGATTGACCAAAAGATTTCTTCGTTCCCCCAATCTTTTCCTGTGCAAAGCAGAATCACAATGAAGTTGGAGTCGCAACTGCACAATGATGATTGGGATCAAACTTATCAGCTCGTTCTAAGTTCTGGCATTAAACCCGATCACCCCTTAGTGATTCAGGCTAAAGAGCGCAGGGTTGCTATAGCAAGCGAAGCTGACCTTGCTTTCCGCTACTTTGAAGGTAAGGCCATTGGCATCACCGGGACCAATGGAAAATCAACCGTCACCAAACTTATCGCACATATTCTCACCAAGCGGGGTCTTGAGGCTGTGCCTTGTGGCAATTATGGACTGGCTTTATGTGATGCTGTGCTAGCGAGTCACAGTCAACAAGTCCTATGCGTGGAATTGTCGAGCTTTCAACTTGCACAAGCAAAATCTTTAAAGATGCAACTTGGAGTTTTTGTCAATTTTGCTCCTGATCATGAAGAGTGGCATGGGGATACGCCCTCGTATTTTCGAGCCAAATGGCGCCTGCTATCATTTTTGGATGGCCCAGCGCCCTGCCTGGTGACTAGCAACGCAGTCATGGAAATGGCTCGAAACTACGGTTGTCAATTATCAGATGATTTGAGCAATCTTCTCCTAACTTTCTGTGAGTACCTCAATGGGAACCAGCAAGTTTCTGCCACTTGTTTGGCAAACAAGCAATCCCACGCGATCCCTTGGAACCTGGAGGGAATTCATTTGTCGCTTCCCCCTCCCCAGACCTTCTTTTGGCAGAATCTACCCTTTGCGGGACGCCACAATCTCTTTGATCTTGGATTAGCACTCGTCGCAGTTCAGCAATTCATGAGTCAACAACATCTAGAAGGAAGGCGCCCCATTTGCCCGGATGACTATCAGGATTTTTCCCCTTTACCTCATCGCTATCAATGGATCCGGAGCATAGGACCCATGCATTTTATTGACGATTCTAAAGCGACGAATGTAGACGCCGTCCTTGCCGCCCTCGAATCCTCTACGAGACCAGTGTTTTTGCTTCTCGGCGGTCAAGGCAAAGGGGAATCCTTCCTTCCTATCTTGAGGCATCATCAAAAAATCAAGGGCATTCTTTCCTTTGGTGAATCGGGTTTGAGGATTCGTAGCGAAATAGGTGGTAAAATACCCTTCTGGAACGAGGAGACCTTGGCCCTTGCCATGAAAGTATTGCCGACTATCCTCGCAGACTTGGTGCCCCGGGAAGATCTTCAAGGCATAGACATCCTCCTGTCTCCAGGAGGCGCCAGTTTTGACGAGTTTAAGAATTACTCTGAGCGCGGTGACTTTTTCACGGGGCAAGTTAGAAACCTAGACGATTTTATCAAAACATAGGGGCATCCATCGTGTTGTTCGCGAAGAATAAAACCTATCTGACCTATCTCATAGCCATCCTTTTAGTCTTATCGCTCTTGCTTTCTTTGGGCCTAATTATGATCTATTCAACCTCCTCTCTGAAAGGGATTGAACTTTTTGGTGACCCTTATATTTTTGTTAAAAAACAGGGTATTGCGGTCGTACTAGGTTTTGCGGTCTTCGCCTTTATTCAGTGTCTACCATTAAGGTGGATTGAAATTGCCAATATCCCATTGCTCTTCCTGAGTTTATTTATGCTGGCTTTGATCTTAATTGATGGAATCTATGTAAAGGTTGGTGGAGCAGAGAGGTGGCTATCCTTATTCGGTTACCGCATTCAACCGTCAGAGATCATAAAGATTTCCTTTTTATTCTTCCTGTCTCGCTTTGTGAGTCTAAAACACTTTAATCCCCAGGACTTCAAGAAATCGCTGCTGCCCATATTAGCGATTTTTCTGGTGATAGCGGGCCTACTAGCGCTTCAAAAAGACTTTGGCTCCATCTTGATCCTTGGATTGCTAACAACCATCATGCTTTTTCTCGCCAATTTGCCTCTCCGATACTTGGTATTGACTGGCTTCATGGGCACCGCTGTCCTAGGCGCCCTTATTTTGCTGGAACCCTATCGCATTCAGCGAATGCTCAGCTTCTTGGACCCCTGGAGTCAGTTTGAACACGGTGGATTTCAGATCGTGCAAAGCTTTTTAGCCTTCCAAAATGGAGGATTCTGGGGAGCAGGTCTCGGATCCTCGAAACAAAAGTTGTTTTTCTTGCCAGAAGCCCATACGGACTTTATCCTGTCCGTTCTCGGCGAGGAGCTGGGATTATTTGGCGTTCTTTTGATTATTACAGCCTTTCTTTTTATCACATTCTTGGGATTCAGCATCAGCCAGCAGCAGATTACCCCAGCGCGCAAATTTCTTGGTTTCGGCTTGATCTCTCTTTTTGCCATCCAAGCCACTCTTAATATGGGAGTTACGATGGGATTGCTCCCAACCAAAGGTTTGCCGCTGCCCTTTCTATCGAGTGGAATGTCCTCCTTACTGACCTTCATGATTGTCTTAGCTCTCCTAGCGCGTCTTGCTAGGGAAATTCCGGAGCCCCGCCATGGATGATCTCTCCCCGCGCGAAAGCTTTTTCTTTCTGGGCATTGGGGGCTACGGAATGAGAGCCTTGGCAGAAATATGCATGGACCTCGGTCATTCGATTGGGGGATATGATGCAACACAAAGTAGCAACACCGAGGCCCTTAAAGCTCGAGGCGTGCCAATCGATCATCATGTTAGTGACACATCCCTTGCGGATTACAATTACGTGGTCTATTCCACCGCGATACAGGCGCAACATCCGCTGAGAATTAAAGCCAAAAACGAGGGGAAGAGTCTCCTGCACCGTAACGAGCTTCTGCTGCGCTTGATGGAAGGTAAGTACAAGATCTTAGTTTGTGGGACCCATGGCAAAACCTCCACCACGGCCATGATAGGCCACATGTTACAAGAACTGGGATTAAGCCCCACCGTTTATGTGGGAGGAGTCGTCAAACAATACCAGCGGTGTGCTTGGTCCGGCGCAGGCAAGATCTTTGTGGCAGAAATTGATGAAAGCGATGGATCCATCTTAGAACACCATGCAGACTTAGCTATTGTGACCAACATAGATCAGGACCACCTGGACTTTTACGGTTCAATGCAAAGTGTGATCGATGCCTACTTAAAGTTCATGGGGCAAACCGAAGCTGAAAACGGGTACAATATCCTTGGTTGGAACAGCCAGATCATGCGCGATATTTTCCCCCGCATCAAGTCCCAAACCTTGACTTATGGAGACATCCTGGGCAGCGAAGTGAGAGCGCTAAATATCATCGTGTACGAGGCTCGGATGAGTTTTATGGCTGTCGTGGAAAAGCAACAGATCCCCGTAGAGATCCCTGGTATCGGAAGACATACTTGCTTGAATGCTTTAGCTGCCTTAGCGACGGGACGATGCTTGGAATTGGATATGCATGCGTGTTCAAAGGCTTTGGCCAGCTTTCATGGGGTGCATCGTCGGCACTCTTTGATCTATCAGAGCGACAAAATATGGGTTATTGATGACTACGCACACAATCCAGGAAAAATTCAAAGTTCGATTGCTGCGGTGAGAGGCTCATGGCCAAAAGCGAAACTTTGGGTTGTGTTTGAACCCCATCGATACTCGCGGGTCGGAGCTCTCATGGATCAATTTGCTGCTTCCTTTACGCAGGCTCACAAAGTTTACGTCACCCAAGTTTATGCCAGCGGGGAAGCTAAAGTGAGCGATTTAGGCCAATCCATGCTGTCCCAGGAAATCAAGAAATCTTCCCTAACCGAGGTCGAGGCTTTTGCAGACTTAGAGCAATTGCATAGTGATTTGAAGCAGCAAGGCAATCAAGATACGGTCCTGCTTTTCTTAGGAGCGGGAGTCTCCACCCATCTTGCTCATGATTTTGCTGAGATCATGCGATGACCAAGAAGGCAAAAACATCTGGAAACATAAAATTTAAACAACGCTCGCGAAAGCGCCGTAAAAGCGTCTTCCAATGGTCCATGTTCTTAAAAGCGACCTTGGTCTCCTCACTAATCTTCGGTGCCATCTGGGGATTTCTTCTTCTAAAAGAGACATCGCTTCGACTTTGGCAGCATCTACCCCTTTCGTCCCATGCTACCATCGATGAGATTCAAGACATTATGGTCCAAGTCGTCCCCCAAATTCCCGAAAACACGCATGCGTCTATATTAACTGTGGAAAGCCGCGATATCGATCTGGCAGAGTCTATTCGCCAGGCTTTGTGGAAGGTTCTTAAGAATAAGAGCGTCGATAAAAGAGTTTTAACGCGGGCTGCTAATAGTATTTGGAAAGAGAACACTTCGATTGAGCGTCTTTCTCTTGTGGAAAGCTCACTTGGGCAAATTGTAGCGCAAGTTTCCTTTCGCTCCCTAAGATTCGGTGTGCTTACAGAGGGTAAGACGCTTGCTTTGAGCGCTGACGGCACGGTTTATAGATCAAACCACTTATCGGATCCATCCCTCGTGTTTCTTTCCCTTGATGCAAAGGCGGGTTTTGAGCTTCGTCAAGCTAAAGATATTGGGAACCATCTGCTGCTGCCTGAGCCGCTCCAGCAATCCATACGCCAGTTTTTACAATTGGCTGAAATGCTCAATCAGGAAGAAATCCATTTAGAAAAGGCTCACTTGGATTCCCACAGAGGTCTGGAAATCTATCTGGCTGGCGATAGACCTGTGGTGATGGGCTGGAAACCATTCGAGCGTAAAATAAAAAGATTGCGAAGCATCCTCGAGCGATATGGCCAAGACCTAACAAATGCTGCTAGAATTGAGTTAGACTTTCAAGACAAAGCTTTTATTCAAGAAATGCAGCAACCGAAACTATAGCTCGGTTGCGCAAAGCGAGTTGTTGCTTGCAGCCTTCCATTCAAAAAGAGTTCCTCACCCTTGACCTCGGCACGACGAAATTCTGTATTGGTTACCTTGCTATCCCAGAAGATTGGCAAAATGAGAGTGCGATCTGTCATTTTCAATTTGCTCCCTCAGCGGGCTTTAAAAAGGGAATGCTTGTTGAGTTTGCCGAAGCCAAACAAAAATTGGCTCCACTCATACAACAAGCAGAGACAAGGCTTGGTAGAGCTATTGACTCCGTCGTACTGGGCATATCGGGAAGCCATTTAAGTTCGCGCATTGTTACCATCCAAGAAAATCTCGCGGGCGCCAAAATTGATGCTACGGTCCTAGCAAAAATGAGAACCAAGGCTGAAAGGCGCCCTTCTTTAAACAAAGACATTATCCACGTTATTCCGATCTACTATCAAATTGATCAACGTCCAAGCGGAGACAGTCCACTCGGTCTGTCGGGCGAACAGATCATGGGATCCTTTCTCGTTATCGAAGCGGACTCATTCTATCTTCGAGATATCGTCCATCTTTGCAATGAGGTGGGCTTGGAAGTCAGCCGTCTCTACTGTGAGGCTTTTGCATCCTCTCAAGTTATTTCGAACGTTGAGCAAAAACAACAGGGCTGCGTGATTCTCGACATCGGGGGCGGGAGCAGCGATGGGATCGTCTATCATTTAGGAAAACCAAAAGGAATTTTTACTGCCAATATTGGCGGCCAGCACATGACCGGGGATATCAGTATAGGCCTGAACCTCCCTTGGCACGAGGCAGAGCAAGTAAAAACGTTTTTTTGTTTAAACCATCTTGCTGAGAAAGAAGCAGTCATAGCTGTAAGAAACATCCATGGCGAAAGCAAAAATATAACGATGGCTCAGGTTTATCCCATCCTCGTTCCTCGATTGGAAGAATTGGTGAACCAGGTGAACTCGCGCATTCATCCGATCAAGGCTTCGTTGAAGGGTGGCATTTTATTGACCGGAGGTGGTTCGCGGTTGGAGGGCATTTGTGAGATTTTCACCCGCTTGAGCGGCCTTGAAACCCGAACTTATCAGCCTCAATTTCCCAAACTGGATGCAAAAAAATCGCTGCTGATCCCCAACCAAGATTATTCTGGAGTCTACGCGACATCCTTAGGAATGTTGGCGCTAGAAACTGAGATGGCTGATCTTCAAAGTGTTCAGAATCAGGGAAAGACCAAGACACGCTATCTGCGAAGGTTTCTTAACTTATTAAAGGAACTGTCTTAAACACAACTATTTGCCAAAAACATTCTTTATCCAAACCTGCCCCCTTGGCAATCTCTGTACATTTTCGGTGGAATCATGGCTCCTGATCGAGATTCCTTCGAATACAAAGACTTCGAGTCAAAACATTGACACCGTTGACAAGTGCCCTCTATAATTAGAGGAAATACCACAGACATGCTGTTCTAAATATCGGGAAGGGAGTTCGCGATGACATTTGATGCTGAAAATTCACTACCTCCAGGCGCAAGAATAAAGGTCATCGGCGTAGGTGGAGGCGGCGGCAATGCCGTCAATACTATGATCCTATCCAATCTGGACGGCGTGGATTTTTTGGTTGCCAACACAGATGTTCAGTCACTACGGACTGCTAAAGCACCGACAAAAATCCAGTTAGGCAAGGAGCTAACGAAAGGTCTTGGCGCTGGAGCTGATCCTGATATAGGCAGAGAAGCTGCCTTGGAAGACAGGCATGAGATTGCCGAATTTCTCCAGGACGCGGATATGGTTTTTATTACAGCTGGCATGGGCGGGGGCACAGGAACAGGCGCTGCTGCCGTCATTTCTCAGATTGCTCGTGAGCTCGGTGCTCTCACCGTGGGCGTCGTTACCAAGCCATTTGATTTCGAGGGCAAAAGACGGCGGCGGCATGCAGAGTTAGGTATCGAGAGACTAAAGGATTGTGTTGATACCTTGATAACGATACCCAATCAGAAATTGCTACAAATCGCCACACCTGACTTGACGATGATGGATGCCTTCAAGATGGCCGATAACGTCCTGGTGAATGCCGTCAGGGGAATCAGTGATATCATCAACGTTCCAGGAACGGTTAATGTGGACTTTGCGGACGTCAAGGCGGTCATGTCCAGCATGGGCCATGCACTTATGGGTATTGGCGTGGCAAGTGGCGAAAAGCGTGCTGTGGAGGCTGCAAGACAGGCGATCAGTTCTCCCCTTTTAGAGGACATTGATATTGAAGGCGCCACAGGAATATTGATCAATATCACTGCTTCGAGCAACATTAGTCTCATCGAAATCAGCGAGGCCTGCTCCATTATTCAGGAAGCCGCTCATGAAGAGGCCAATATTATTTTTGGGGCTGCGATAGACGAGAATCTCGGTGAGGAGATTCGTGTGACCGTGATTGCCACTGGATTTCCTATGGATCAACATCACGATCTGCACAGGGTTCCAGAACCAACGGCGTCTCACCATCGCCGAACCATTTTAAGTCAGCCCGCAACAAGCACTCTGCACAGAGCAAGTCCCGGACAAACTCAGCGCCCCCTAGCTGAACGAACGGATTCTCAAGGTCATGGGCTGATCGACCAAAATTTGCGTCAAGGGCTTGAACAGCCACGACGCGGCGCGGCTAGCTCGCAAGTCCAAGCGTCCTATGCCGGAATCCAGGAGTCCGACGACCTGGTTAAGTGGACGATGGAACAGACCTTGGAACCGAACCGACATGGTGGCACTACTATGCCAACATATCCGGAAACTGGTGCCGGATTCAAAGATAGTCGGGGTTGGGAAAATGTGACACAAAGCCTTAGCAAAATGCACGGCAGTCAAATCCATGGAAGTCCGATGCAAGGAGGTCAAATGGTGGATTCTGATTCTGCTTTGGAAGCTGCATCCATTGAAGCGGAACTGGATGATATTGAAGGTCGACTCTTGGCAGATGACTATCACTCATTGGATTTGGATGTGCGCAATGCCAATCTAAATGCGAATATTGGGCTAGATGGAGCAGCCATCGGAAAGCCTGAGCCCACCGCTGGCCCAAGCGCTCAATACCAAGATGATCTCTTTTCAAAAATGCATGAGGACATCTCTATGAAGATTGATCATGCTTTGGATTTTGCGGAGAAGCTCCATGGGAATTTTCATGATCCCAAAATCTCCTCGGAAGATATGGAGATTCCGGCCTTTATACGCAATGGGATGAAGGATATTCCCATTTCCTAGGACGAATGATCACCAGGCAAGACCTTCCAAAAGCTTCCTAGGTGCATCATCCTCAGCTCTTGGCTGGCTTTGCCATGATGGCCCGGATGGAAGTATGATTCTGCTGATGCAATAGCCCTTCAACCAGATTGCCAATGGCCGCTCGGCTCTCTTCGCGAAATGTAGTAGTTAAACATTGAGATAAAGGGGGTATGGCGGAGCCCGGTTTGCCGATTTCTGTCATCCCAAGCAGAAAGTTTGCGAGGCGGCCTCTTATGCCCAACCTCATGCGACCGTCTACTTGACTCTGAATGAGTCTGATTAATTGTTCTGAATTGAACTCCTCAGCCCCCTCCATGTCTGAAATCAAAGTTGCGTCTTTCAGAGGTGCATCCGTCAGCATAGATAGCGACGCGACGAGATCATCAACATGAATGGGTTTGATGATTTTCTTGAAGGAAGGCAAGGGTAATATGAAGGGAATTTTGAGGGCATCTTTAACGCTTTTATAAAGAAAGTAGCCACTCTCTACCGGACCGATAACCAAGGGCGCGCGGAGGATTAATTTTTCTGGCACGCCAGAATTAAGAATCATGTGCTCCGCCCAGTACTTTTCCCGCTTAAAAAAAGAGGGATCATCAGGAGATGCACCTTGAACGGACATAAAAATCAGGCGTTTCGTCTTGGCAATTTCCATCGCCTGCAATAAATTTCTCAAGGCACTCAAATTGACCGAATCTTTCCAACGCTCCGCCTGCCCGGGGGGCTGCTTAAAACTGGATTCCCAAGCCAAATGAATCACGGTGCTGGCACCACGCAGGGGAATCTTGATGATATCAATATTGCTAAGGTCACTACACACTGGGAAAACATGATTGAGGGACTCAGGCATCCGGTGCCGGTACAAGGCAACAATGTTAGCAGCGCCGCGGGCGAGGGTTCTAATCAGTTGTCTGCCAATAAAGCCCGAGGATCCGGTTACAAAGATGGTGCGATCGTGAATTCGTGAGGCTTGAACCATTTTCAATCACTCATTTTGTGTTTTGTAGATAGGAACTGCCCTGTGCTCAGCCGGCCCTTCGAGCGCTTTAGCTGCAGAACATTTGTTACAAATCATTATACAACAGATAGCACTTTTTTGCCGCATCCTTCCAAGTGGGCAGAGCAAAGCGCTGCACAAGATCGGGGAAGCTAAGAGCTCCGTTCACAGGACTGTCGAGAGCCGTCCTGATACCATCAATCCAATCAGCCACACTTGAACTATCCACAAAGTGTATCTTTTCGTAGCCGCGTACCATTTGATAGCTGGGAAGAGGTCGACAAACAACCGGCATGCCATAGGAAAGAGCCTCGAATAGAGGTAAACCAAAACCTTCAAATCGAGACGGCGTAAGCAATAGGTGAGATGTCTCATAGGCTTTTTCAATCTCGCTTAAACTTCCGTTGAGGATATGCAAAAGGCTCTTTGCGCGATAGGTAACATTCTTGAGATAATGCCGCAAAAGCTGCATGCCCTTCCCGTCCGTACAAATAAGAAAATCCCATTCATCTGACATTTCAGCAATGATATTGCTGAGAAGATCGAAACCTTTGTATGCCTCGCCTCGTGCAACGAAGAGAATTTGCGGACGACTACCCGCTCTGGGCAGAATACGCTTGGTCTCCTTTTGGCTGCCCCAGAGGTGGTCGACTCCGTTACTGATGACCTCCACTCGGTCAAATTCCTTTTGCCCAAAGAACTCTCCAATTTTATCCCTCGTCGCTTCTGAGACTGCGATCACTCGATCTGCCTTCGCTAGAGCTCTGCGGACGAGAATGGGAAACTGAAGGCTGTAAGCAAACGAAACCGCGCTCGAATCCTGCATCGGGATGAGATCATGAATCGTCAGCACAAATTTATCGCCGCCTCGCTTGCCCAGGAGCGGCAAGTTAAGATTACTAAGAGCGTGATAAATGATGGGTCGATTCCTATATCCTTTTTGGGCCTGCCAATAGGAAAATAGAGGCGCAGAGGCTTTCGCCATAAATGGCAGGGAAGCGCCCAGGGGCATCCGATCTAAATCCGGATATACTTCTTGCGCGGTGGCGAGCGCGGCCGTTAAATGATGGTATTCTTGTAAGCTTTTGTGTAGTTGCAACGCATGGGTGCGAATGCCGGAAATTTGACCTAAGCCATAGGCGTCCCAAACAAGAGGGAGCAAGTTACTGAACCAATTCTGCAGCAGCTATACGCGATGAAGCTCGTAATAAAGCAGCTTGGGCCCTAACGATATCGGTATCTTCTCTCTGAGATTTAAGCAGTTGCTCAGCTCGTCGCAAGGCCTCCATAGCTCTAGCCTTATCAATGCTGGACGCTTGTTCACTTACATCAGCCAAGATATTGACTTGGTCTTGATTGACTTCGACAAAGCCTCCGGAAACAAAGAATGACTGCTTAGCCCCTGAAGCGGCCTCCTCAATAGTTACGATTCCAGTCCCAAGCACCGACAGAAACTTCGTGTGCAAAGGCAATAGGGTTGCATAACCATCAATCAGAGGAAGCATGATAGAGCGCACCGCAACGGATGGAAAACTTCGCTGAGGTAAAGTTAACTGAAGGTTCAAAAATTCCACGATATCTCCCAAAACGGCTTCTGCTGCTTCCTAGAAAAACCAAAACTTACTGCAAAGTTTTGGCTTTAGCGACGGCTTCCTCAATAGAGCCCACATAGAGAAATGCCTGCTCTGGCAACTGATCATGTTTGCCTTCAAGAATTTCTTTGAAGGATCGTACAGTCTCGGCTACGGGCACAAACTTCCCTTCGAGTCCGGTAAACTGCTGAGCGACGAACATCGGTTGAGACATAAAACGCTCGATTTTACGAGCCCGAGAAACCGTGATTTTATCCTCTTCAGACAACTCATCCATACCAAGAATGGCAATGATGTCCTGAAGATCCTTGTATCTTTGCAGAATCTGCTGGACACCACGTGCTACTCGATAGTGCTCTTCACCCACAACAGCTGGATCCAAAGCTCGAGAGGTGGACGCCAGAGGATCCACAGCTGGATAAATGCCAAGTTCGGTAATGCGTCGCTCAAGTACTGTCGTTGCGTCCAAATGGGCAAATGCGGTAGCCGGTGCTGGATCGGTATAGTCATCCGCGGGAACATAGATCGCTTGAATCGAGGTAATGGAACCGCTCTTCGTGGTGGTAATACGCTCTTGTAATTCACCCATCTCCGAAGCCAAAGTCGGTTGGTAACCTACGGCAGATGGAATACGACCCAACAAGGCTGAAACTTCCGCTCCGGCTTGGGTAAAGCGGAAAATATTATCAACAAACAAAAGCACGTCCTGGTTTTCTTCATCACGGAAATACTCGGCTACACTCAGGGCTGTTAAGGCTACCCGTGCTCTCGCTCCCGGTGGTTCGTTCATTTGGCCGTAAACCAAGGCCGTTTTTGAAAGGACGCCCGACTCTTTCATTTCAAAATAGAGGTCATTTCCCTCTCGAGTCCGCTCACCCACACCCGCAAATACCGAAAAACCACCGTGCTGGGTTGCGACATTGTTAATTAATTCCTGGATGGTAACGGTTTTTCCTACTCCGGCACCGCCGAACAATCCGATCTTTCCACCTTTAATATAAGGGGCCATCAAATCAACTACTTTGATCCCCGTCACGAGGATTTGATCTTCGGTGGAAAGATCTGTGAACTTGGGTGCTGGCGCATGAATCGGGCGAAATTTCGTCGCGTTTACCGGCCCAGCCTCATCCACAGGGTCACCAGTCACATTTATGATCCGTCCTAAAACCTCATGACCAACGGGGGCCATGATTTGCTTTCCCGTATCCTTCACAACCTGGCCACGCACCAAGCCATCCGTCGAGTCCATCGCAATGGTTCTCACTACGCCTTCACCGAGATGCATGGCGACTTCAAGAACCAAATTATCTGCATCAGAACTAATCTGTGGATTTGTCAGCTTCAAGGCATTGTAGATCGATGGCAAATGCCCACTTGGGAATTTCACATCCACCACTGGGCCCATAACCTGAACAACTTTACCATTCTCACTCATTACTATGTTTCCTTCTACAATTGGCGATTTCTACCAGAATATACAATCTTAAAGAGCTGATGCCCCGCTCGTAATTTCAATCAATTCCGTTGTGATTGCTGCTTGCCGACCTCGGTTGTAATCTAGAGTCAGTTTTAAAATCACTTCTCTTGCATTATTCGTGGCTGAGTCCATGGCTGTCATCCTAGCTCCATGCTCGGAAGCAGCGGCGTTAAGAATGACCCGAAAGACCTTGTTTGATATCTGCCGTGAAACCAGAGCGCGCACCACCTCATCCGTACTAGGCTTCACCAAATAGTCCCCTCCCCCACTCTGGCTGGACTTAACTCCCTGAGAGGGAATTGAGGGGTCGGCAAGTGCAGGTTCAGCGACGATTGGCAAAATCCTGTCAACACGAGGATTCTGGGATAATGCCGAGCGAAATTCCGGATAAACGGCGTAAACGGCATCATATTTTTCAGCGAATTCATTCGCAAAGGTCTTGGCAAGGGTATCCGCAAAGCTAAAGTCAGGTGACTCCACGACCCTTTGATGGGTCGCGACAACCTTTATGGACGCGGTGTTTCGGAGTTTTAAAATGTTTTTGCCAATATCACCACGCGCCTGCTTGCCGTAGACTTGATCCACTTTTTTCCCGAGCAGAAGGAGATCGATCGCCACTCCCGCCTCTGCTTTCTCTCGCAAAAAGCGATTGGACGCCTTGGCGACATTGGTATTCAAAGCCCCGCAAAGTCCGCGGTCCGAGGCAACAACCATAACCAAGATGCGAGATTCCGTTCGTTGTTGGAAAACTGGCAAAGATTCAAGGTTAGCGGATGCACTAACCTGAGCTAACAAGCGATCTATCGCCTGGCCGTAAGGAGTCGCGCCTCTGATAGCGGCGTTCGCCCTTGCGAACTTCGCTGCAGATACAAGCTTCATCGCCTTCGTGATTTTCTGAGTGTTTTTAACACTCACAATCCTTCGGCGGATCTCTTTCAGGGTTGCCATATGAATTCAATCCCGCATTCTAAAGCATTTTAGTTCTAAGCCGGCAATCAGACGAAACTAGCCTTAAAGGTCTTAATCGCCGCAGCAAGGTCTGCTTCTACATCATTCAATTTGGCCCGGGCTTCAATCTTGTCCAACAGAGGCTGGTGCTTTGCTGCCAGGAATGCGCTCAGGTTGACCAAGAAGGGGGCAATTTTGCTCTTTTCAAGATCATCCAAAAAACCCTTGGTTGCGGCAAAGATCTCTGCCACTTGCAAGCCGACCTGCATGGGCAAGTACTGACTCTGCTTCATGACTTCGACCAAGATACCGCCGCGCTTAAGAGTTCGCTGCGTTGATTCATCCAAGTCGGAGCCAAACTGGGCAAAAGCTGCCAACTCTCGATATTGAGCAAGTTCCAAGCGTAAGGTACCTGCAATTTTCGCCATCGCCGGGACTTGGGCTGCGCCACCCACCCGAGAAACAGAAAGACCGACGTTCATCGCTGGACGCACACCTGAGTAGAAAAGATCTGACTCTAAGAAGATCTGACCATCCGTGATGGAAATAACGTTGGTTGGAATGTAAGCGGAAATATCACCAGCCTTTGTTTCAATAACTGGAAATGCAGTGATGGATCCACCGCCATTTTTATCACTAAGCTTACAAGCTCTCTCCAAAAGACGGCTATGAATATAGAAAACGTCGCCTGGGAAAGCTTCGCGACCTGGCGGCCGTCGCAGCAACAAAGATAATTCCCGGTAGGCATTGGCTTGTTTCGATAAATCGTCAAAAAAGATAACGACATGCCGACCTTTGTGCAGAAAATACTCTGCAATCCTAGTTCCTGCATAAGGAGCAAAGAACTGCCACGGTGCAGGATCTTTTGCAGATGCAGAAACCACGATGGTGTAGTCCATAGCACCAGATTTTTTCAAGCGATCAACAACACCAGCGACGGTAGAGGCTTTCTGCCCTATCGCTACGTAGATACAAACAACATCTTTGCCTTTTTGGTTAATGATGGTGTCAATGCAAATAGCTGTCTTTCCAGTCTTCCTATCGCCAATGATTAATTCCCTTTGGCCGCGGCCGATGGGCGTCATGGCGTCAACAACTTTGAGACCGGTTTGTAAAGGTTCATGAACAGACTTACGCGCGATAATGCCGGGGGCTTTCACCTCAACAACACCACTTTCCCCACCGGAAATTGCCGGTCCGCCATCGATCGGCTCACCTAGAGAATTTACGACGCGGCCTAGCAAAGCGTTACCGATCGGAACCGAGTTGATCTCGTTTAAACGTCGAACGCTGTCGCCTTCACGAATCAGAGTTGTATCCCCAAGAACAGCGATACCAACATTGCTCTCCTCAAGGTTCAGGACCACTCCTTTAACACCAGAGGCGAACTGCACCATCTCACCAGCCATGGCGTTTTCTAAGCCGTAGGCGCGAGCGATACCGTCACCAACCATAAGGACCGTACCGGTTTCTTGCATCTCAATCGGGTGCTCATAGTTCTTAATGCGCTCGCTGATGATGCTGCTGACTTCGTCAACACTGATTTTCTGCATTTTAACACCCTGTAAATTCTTGGTTAAACAACTATAGCTTGAAACAAGCCCTCTATTTTGGCCCGTATACTCATATCAAGAACGCGATTCCCAACCTTGATGACCATTCCGCCCAAGACCGATGGGTCAATGGTCTGAGTGATCACAACATTGGTATGGAAATGATGCTTAAGACCCTGCTGAATCCCTTGTTCTTCGGCGGCCGTTAGGGAAATCGGGGTTAAGACTTCTGCTCTGGTGATTCCCGCTCTTAAGTCCATAAGACGCTGAAATTCAACGGCAACAAATGGCAAGACGGCAACGCGGTTTTTCTCCAAAACCGTATAAATGAAATTACGAAATAAGGAATCTGCTTTCTGAGCCTGGAAAATGCCCTCGAAGAAGCTTTTTTTCACCTGCTGAGGAACAACGGGACTGTTTAAGATGCGCCTCGCATCCTCAATTTGAAAAACGGAGGCTACCGCCTTGAGTGGCTCCAAGTATTGAGATCCATCCTTCTTAGCGTCATCCAGACATTTGATGAACGCTTCTGCATAGCGACGGGCGATAAGGTCTGCGTTCATAATTAGTTCCTCAGTTCGGAGCTTATTTTGCGGATCTCAGCATCAAAAATTTGGTGCTGCCGAGTTTCACTCAACTCACTTTCAATTCTCTGTCCTAATTTGCCTTTGAGTTCTGCAACCATCAGTCTCTTAAGAGACTCAAAGGATTGCTTTGCTTCTGTCTCTATGGAGTTTCGTGCTTCGCTTACGAGGTTCTG
>JBIKVD010000205.1:0-7918 GCA_044357055.1 Oligoflexales bacterium
CCTTATTGTCGCGCCCGATGCCAAGCCGTTGAAATTCTTTGGCGGCAAAATCGGAAATGTCCTGGAACCCTTGGGGCATCTCCTGATGCAAGACCGCAGCATAGTCAATCCCCGTGCGCCTTTTGCCAATTTTCAGCGATAGTTTAATGGAAGGGTCATATTTCCTATTGGCTGTATCATTAAAAAATCGAGCCTCAGGAAGCGCTACTTTATAGGATCTTGCAGTGTAGAAGGCCCCATAATTGGCGAACAGGACCAACGAGATCGCAAGGGTCAAACCTGTGGCGATAGTGATGAGATGTTTTGCGCTATTTTTCAGAGGTAATGACCTTCAATGCCTGAGTCTTCAGCCTTTTTCGGCTGTTCCCAGCCTTTTGTAATGATTTTCTGGGGTCGAGCGACTGAAAGATTTGTAAAATGTGACTAAAATATTTTTCTTTTTAATTGGTTGCGATCTGATTGATTTCCCGTGGCCCGCAATAAGATCGCAGGTTGCTAGGTTTGGTAACAGACTGGTGCGGATCCCAGAGCACTAGGTGCGATTGGATCCCTGATGTTTAAGTTCCCGGCTTTGCTCGGACAAGACAAACGATGTGAAAATCAAATCCGAATCTGGTGATTTTTAAAATGACAGAATTGTACTGAGGATTCGGTAGCGGAGGCTAGCTTCCGAGTTAGCTCCCAATTCAAATCCAGCCCAGCTACCAAAACGCGTCTTGGCGGTGCCAAGCGCAAACTAGCATCGTGTTAACGATGCGAAAATCAAATCCGAATCTGGTGATTTTTAAAATGACAGAATTGTACTGAGGATTTGGTAGCGGGGGCAGGATTTGAACCTGCGATCTTCGGGTTATGAGCCCGACGAGATACCAAGCTTCTCCACCCCGCGATAAGGTCTTGAAGAGACATGGTTATAGGCTCGAAGCCTAAACCTTGTCAATCAGGAATCCGACGGCTCTGGCTTTATGACCTGAAAAGGTACTTCTGGTCTTACTTGGCCAGCTTCTGCTTGATCATGTTAAGGGCGCTGCCCGCCTTAAACCACCGAATTTGCTCATCATTATAGGTATGGCTGGCCAAGATTTCCTCTTTCGTTCCATCTGCATGGCTTAGGAGGACTTTCAACGGTTTCCCAGGTGCAAACCCTTCCAGCCCTAAGATGGAAACCTTGTCGTCTTCGCGAACTTTGCTGTAATCCGCGGGTGTTTTGAAGGTAAGCGCAAGCATGCCCTGCTTTTTGAGATTGGTTTCGTGAATGCGAGCGAAACTTCGGACTAAGACAGTGGAGCCCCCAAGAAAGCGCGGTGACATGGCAGCATGCTCCCTTGAAGAACCCTCCCCATAATTTTCGTCGCCAACGATGACCCAGCGTTTCCCAGCAGCTTTGAAGGCTCTTGCTGTTTGCGGAATGGTCGCTCTGGTTTTATCGAGCGGGTTGCGGCAGTACCCGATTTCCTTATCAAAGGCGTTCGTGGCGCCAATCAGCATGTTGTCCGAAATCTTGTCCAAGTGACCGCGGAACTGGAGCCATTTTCCAGCAGGACTAATGTGATCGGTCGTGGTTTTGCCCTGGGTTTTGACCAGCAAAAGGTGATCGAGAAAATCTTTACCATCCCAGGCCCGGAACTCTTCAAGCAAGGCAAGCCGCTTGCTTTGGGGATTTACGGCGATAGGCTCTTTCGCACCGTCGGCGGGAGGGGCTTGGTAACCGCTGAGCCCAGGCGCAAATCCCGCCTTAGGCAATTCATCACCCTGGGGAATGCTTAATTTGATTTGCTCGCCAGCGGCGTTTTTGAGGGTATCTGTCATGGGATTAAAACTCAAAGAACCGCTAACCGCGTAGGCTACGACCATCTCAGGGCTGCTGATGAAACTCAGAGTTTCGGGATTGTCGTCATTGCGGCCGCGGAAATTGCGATTGAAAGAAGTGACGATGGAATTTGGCTTTCCCTTCGCCACGTCGTCACGCTGCCATTGACCGATGCAGGGCCCGCAGGCATTCGCCAACACCGTGCCGCCGAATTGTACCAGCACATCCATCATGCCATCGCGTTTGATCGTATTGTAAATTTGTTCCGATCCTGGAGATATCAAAAACGGAACTTTGGACTTTAGGCCCTTAGCCAGGGCTTCTTTGACAATGGATGTAGCCCTACTGATGTCTTCGTAGGAGGAATTCGTGCATGATCCAATAAGACAAGCGCTAATCTGATCAGGGTAGGACTTCTCTTTCACTTCGGCTGCCAGTTTTGAAACTGGTCGTGCTAGGTCAGGACTATGTGGCCCTACGATATGAGGTTCCAAGGTGTCTAGATCAATTTCAATGACTTTGTCGTAATAGGCAGCAGGATTCTTCAGGACCTCTGCATCAGGAGTCAAGAGATCGCCATGTTGATCTGCCAGCGTTGCGAGTGCCGACCTGCCGGTTGCCGCGAGATAAGCAGACATGCGTTTATCGTAGGGAAAGAGCGAGGTGGTCGCGCCTAGCTCGGCTCCCATATTGGCGATGGTGCCTTTTCCCGTACAGGAAATGGACTCTACGCCGGGGCCGATATATTCCATAATGCGATTCGTACCGCCTTTAACCGTCAGCAAATCTAAGACTTTTAAAATAACGTCCTTCGGAGCCGTCCAATTTTTCAGACGACCCGTGAGTTTGATGGCGACAACTTCTGGCATCAGGAGCTCCCAGTCCATGCCCGCCATGACGTCGACCGCATCGGCGCCACCAACGCCGATAGCCACCATCCCAAGGCCTCCTGCGTTAGGAGTATGGGAATCCGTGCCAATCATCATGCCTCCTGGGAAGGCGTAGTTTTCTAGCACAACTTGATGGATGATTCCAGCTCCCGGACCCCAAAACCCGATACCGTATTTCGCCGAAGAACTGCGTAAAAATTCAAAGACTTCACTGTTCTCTGAGTTAGCAACGAGCATGTCTGGCTTTGAACCTGTATGGGCTCTGATAAGATGATCACAATGTACTGTGCTGGGAACGGCCGCAGTCTTCCGGCCCGATTGCATAAATTGTAGGATCGCCATTTGGGCCGTCGCATCTTGCATAGCGACCCGGTCGGGGCGCAGCATGATAAAGCTCTTGCCTCTCTTAATATCTTTCAGCTCTTCTAGGTCTGCTAAGTGGGAAAAGAGGATTTTTTCAGCCATGGTCAGCGGTCGATTTAAAATTCCTCGCGCTTTCGCAAGCTGGGATTTCATATGGGTATAGATGCCTTTGACCATATCTGGGGTCGTCTCAACCACTGGCTTCATTAGGGGCTCCTCATTTCAAATAACTAGAGACACTCTTGGCATTAACGATAGTATTTCCGGCAGGCTAAAACAAGCAGCGACAAGCTATTCGGCCAAATTGGCAAAGCTGTCGCGCCATTGGGTAAAGAAGCTTGGGGCCAAGATCGCCGCGGTCTTGGCTCGCAAGATTTGCTGGCCAAAATTAAGACTTTGCATTTGTCTATCCCGCAGCATTTCTTCTTCTCGCGCCGAGAAGCCGCCTTCTGCCCCGATAATGAGCGAGACCGGAGCCATGCCGGGATGCATGAGATCTGGCGAGGTCCGAAATATCTCCATCACGGACTGTCCATCTGGATGACACCAAAAAGCTTGATGGTTAGAAGGTACCAGAGGGGATTGGAGATAGTCCGCTAGGCTGCGATGAAAGGAGATAGTAGGCAAATAGGACCGTTTGCACTGCTTGCAGGCGTTGATCATGATTTTGATAAAGCGGTCTTCTTGACTTGATTGCAGGAGGTACTCTGGTGAGCCTTCATGCAAGAAGACATGAAGGGCATCCACCCCCACTTCGCAAAGGGCGGGCAAGATATCTTCGAGTTCGCCCTTACGAAGGGCTCCCAGGGCTAGATGTAACGCCGGTTCTGGCCTGGGTTTCTGCCATTCACGTACGATCTGAATCTTGACCCGACCTTTTTCTAGCTCAGCAATCGTCCCAAGGCCTTCGCGACCTTTCCCGTCCATACATTCCGCCGGATCGCCGACCTTTAGGCGCAGGACTTGCTGAGCATGTTTGGCTTCCTCCCCCTCAAGCAGGACGCAGTCAGATCGCCAATCTTGACTGAAAAAGCGAAAAAGATGTCGGGCCATAGTTCTACTTTCAACCATCTTTGGCAGGGACTTCAAAGCTTGCCGATCTACCGGGCCTTATGTGTACAAAGTCTTGCCTGTATACGCATTATCTATGCAGGGGATCTATCTTGGGATTCGCTTTAAGGTGATGCCAATCCAATCATTCTGTTTCATCGACTCTTGGACGACAAAATCTTTGGCGTAAGCTTCCAGTACCGAGGGAGCTTGTTCCGTTAAGATGCCAGATAAAATGAGGTGCCCTCCCACTTCGCAGGCTTGGGTCAAATCCTCCGCCATTGCAATCAAAACGGGCTGTAAGATGTTCGCGAAGATGATTTTGTAGGTTTTTGGCACTCCCGGCGGCGTGACGGGACCATTTCGCAGTACCGCAAAGACCTCAAGCTCGACTTGATTGAGGCCAGCATTTTCCCTGGCGACGCGAATCGCATCGTCTTCCACATCACTGCCATAAACGGGTTTAGCACCAAGTTTAGCGGCGGCGATAGCAAGGATACCGCTTCCGGTGCCAACATCCAGAACACTGGCCTGGGCGATCGGAAGGTTTCGCTGGAGAGATTCCAGTAGTTTTAAACACAACTGCGTGGATTCGTGCTGACCCGTGCCAAAAGCCATCCCGGGTTCAATTTCCAGGGGAATCTTGCCTGATTTCTCGGCTAAGGCTTTGTGCCAGGGTGGGTAAACGAAAAAAGTTTCCGTTTCGATGGGATGAAAATGGTTTTGCCAACCCGTTTGCCAACTATTCGTGGTCATTTCGGTCATGGAACAGGAAACATTGTTGCCAAATTGTTGCTGGATATTGCGCGCCAGCGTCTCTAAAAACGACTTATCAAAGTTGTAGACCAGCAAGGGTGCGCTTTGTTCCATGGCTTCATCAAAAAGCAGGTCATCTCTTCCATCAAGGTAGTTTGGGTCCAAGTCCAAATTGTCGACCACTCCTTCGACGTAGGAATGCACGCCTTCCCGACTTAGCCAACTAATTAAGCGGTCCTTTAGCTCCGGATCGAGGGGATTATGTGGCACAATTTTAAGTTCAAACGTTTTATCCAAAGTCCTATTCCCCCAATGACTGGTTAAGATGCTACTGGTAAAGAAGGTTTACGAACATCGCAGGGTCAGATGGAAATGCCCTCGCCATAGTTTGCCCGATTGCAATTCTGTCTCTGCGGGGGAAGCCTCCAGAACGACGATTTTGTCGCGGTAGTTTCGCTCCACATAGCCGTGAATTTCACGGCTAAGAATGCCAGCCCCTCGGCCTGCCCGATCGCCTTTTCCCGTCACAATCTTTAACTTACGCAGTCCCTTGTTCGTCAGCAAGTGTTGTTGCAAAAAAACGTCTACAGCCATTTGAGCTTCTTCCAGGGTCATGCCATGTAGGTCCAAGGAATCAGCGGGCGGACGGGAAGAAGCCTGCTGGGGGGCTTTTGTCGCGTTTTGCAGTTTGTCCTCCTCCCAAGCCGTCGTTGAAAAACGATGAAGGGCGTCGGCAAAAATCTCGTGAGCATTTGGTTCTAACTCAATATGCAATTTGCGAGGCGCCGGAGCTGCTGGTTTTTTCTTGCCCTTCTTTTTGACCATGCTTCAGCCTTTGTTACTCTTAATTTGGTATGAGATCTAAACCAATCCACGATAGTAGACTTGCCAGTAGTCAATCGCGGCAATAAGCGAAGCTACAATGGTCAAGTACAACGGAGCCGATCCAGGGATCAAAACAAGAAAAAAATTAAGCAACATGAGTAACTGAGCCGCTGTTGCGATTTTTCCCGACCATCGCGGTTTTAATTTTCGAATCCGTTGCCACTTATTCGTCATCATCCCAATCAGCATAGCATAAATGATCAGGAGATCCCGGGTGTGCAGGAGCAAGAAGGCCCACAATTCGAGCCGCCCTTGTAAAACGAGCGTGAGAAAGGCCGCCAAGCAAAAAGCTTTATCCGCGACGGGATCGGCCAGCCTTCCAAAGGTACTTTCAGCCTGACATAGTCTTGCGACCTGCCCATCCAAAAATTCCGAACTCAGAGCGATGATGATTATCGGGAGGTGCCAAGACTCAGGGCTAAAAGGGAATAGAAAAGCCAATAGAAGCCGGGTAAGAGTTAGCGCGTTCGCAACGATCAGACCCAGTAGGCGTATCACTTTTGTGCGTTCCTTCTGCATGGGGCGTTACTTTTCGTTGTTGGTGCCCTTGATCCACCTCGTGCGTTGGCATTCTTCGAACACCTGGCAGAATGGGTGTTAGGGCATTGTATGGCCTGGTAATCGGCGAAGCCTTATTTTTTCTAGCCCATTTTTCCATAAATCGCCAAAACTGTAAGTCATCTCGACGAATTCTTGATCGAGGTCTGATAATTCATATTTTGCTCTGGCGGCGCCCATAAGCAAAAAGAATTCAGATTTTTCAAACTTCTTTGACAGCCAACTGCGACTAACGAAACATTCGGTCTTTTCGCCCGATGAGGTTTCCTTGGCAAACAATTGCGCTGTCAAATCCCTGGGGTCAAGGTAATTACATCCCATGGGTAATTCCATAAAAAAACGTGGGCTATAGACGTCATTATAATGGAAAGCCAATCCTTGGACATGTTTACCATCAAGGGAAGTGAACAAAGCAATAGCGCCACAGTTGTAGAGATCGACGCCCGAAGGTACTGACGGGTCCGCGGGATGAAGATAATCATGCAACATGGTGGCGCAATCAAAATCATATTCATCGAGGATGCCATCTTCTTTTAAGAAACCATTCCCACCTTCAATCGCATAAACTCCCATCAATTTTGCACTTGGATCAACGCGATTGGCTAAAAACCAGCTCATTTTTTGGTTAAGTTTGATTTTAGGGTCTTCATTCGCTAGGGAAATTTGAGCAGTTCCCAGACAAAAAGCAAAAAAGCTCAAAAAAAACATCAACCGGTTCATAGATAGACCCCCTTGAGTGCTAAGGAAATGACAGAGCATCGTAGGCCATTTTCAAGAGATTTGCCATGTCTTTTTGACTTTTGTTCCCTGTTTTTGACAGCGCACGAGGGGGTACTCCATTGCTAAGTTCATGATTTTTTTATGATCCATCCTCGTTTGGCAGGAAGCACTCTGCTAGAATGGACCCTATCCTCCGGTTTCATAAGGAAAACCCATGATTGACCTTGATAACTACAAGCGAAGATTTCTCGATGCCGTGCAATCGATACCCTTAGTGCATCGGAGCTATTTGCTATTGCAGCTTCTGATTCGTGACATCCTAGACTTGGATGTGCTGCGCAACGCTTCGGCGATGGCCTATACCAGCCTTACTTCACTGGTTCCTGTATTAGCAGCGGTGTTTTCTGTGATGACCCTGTTCCAGCCCTTAATGGGCGAGGACGGCTCCATGGTAAACATGGCGCGTGATTTCATCTTGAGCAACTTGACGACGGGCGCAGGTGAAAAAGCGGTGGAGTATCTGCAGGGCTTTATCGCAGGCAGCGATATGACCAAAGTAGGGGTTGCCGGCGGTTTGATGGGATTTTTCCTGCTCATAAGTTTGCTTCGGCAGATCGAGTTGCTGTTTAACAAGATCTGGTCTGTGGAAAAAGATCGCAATTTGTTGGTCAGGTTTATGTATTTCTGGACATTTTTAACTCTCGGATTATTTCTTAGTTCCATCGTTGTGAGTCTTTTAACCGAATTTCGCTTTGGTGATTTGTCCCAGCATACGGAGCACTTGTTCGGCATGAAGGTTTTCACGCAACTCGTCAGTTGGGGGGCCAAGATCCTCTTTTGCTTTCTCTTATATAAAATAGTCCCCAATTGCTAAGTGAGTATGCGC
>JBIKVD010000206.1:0-7902 GCA_044357055.1 Oligoflexales bacterium
TTGCCATCCACGTGCGTCGGCTGGAGGGTGAGAATCTTGTCATTTTGGTACAGCTCCCAAGTCGCAGAGGCATCTTTGTCTGTTAAATTGACGCCCTTATGCACAGTAAACAGCGATTCGGATTGCCCTTCAAATTGTAGACACCGCTCACCGGCTCCTACTTCACAAATCCGAATAATTTCAGACTGTTCCTTGTTATCCGACAAGGATTGATAGTTATGGGGCTTGCAACCCGCATGGATCGTTATGAGGCTCAGTATCAGAGCCAAACCTTCTAATATATTTTGCTTCCTAGTCATTTTGCACCTCCTAGGCACCATTATAAGGGATAGTCCAGCTCCAATGAAATATTCATCGGTCTAATAGGTAAAAAACTTTATGCTTGAATAATTCCTCACACTATCGAACGGTTAGTAGGCTTTTGAGTTAGAAGGATCGACCTCATTCATACGATTATGTCGAGTCTCCTACCCAAATTCGATGAGCGCCAACGACATGTAATGCAATGACCTGCTAGGACTGGGCAGGCTTTTCCAAGGTATTCCCCCTATGCGCATTCTCTTGATTCAACTTCGTCAACTTGGGGACATACTTCTCACGACCCCATGCATCAGGGCCGTTAGACAGGCAATGCCAGAAGCGGAAATTGATTTTTGCTCCCACCCCATGGGGAAGCTTATTTTAAGTCGCAATCCGCATATCAATAAGCTGATACCCTACTACTTCGGCAACAGCCCAAACGAACACTGGCGTTACTTGCGTGAGCTTCGACAACGCAACTATGATATCGTCGTGGACTTTATGAACAACCCTCGTAGCGCTTTGATTTCCTATGCGAGTGGGGCAGAAACACGCGTGGGATTTTTATCGTCGCGCTCACTTGCCTATAATCTGGTAATCGCCAAGCCCTCTGATAATCAGTATATTGTGCGCAAGAAGTTTGCTCTCCTTCAACCCCTTGGGATTGACGCTCAAGATCTCTCTTTGGTTTTTCCCTGTGAAAGCAGCAAACTGATTGACGACTTTCTTAGACCTATCAGAGAAAATTATCAAAAAACTATCGTTTTTAGCCCGACCCATCGCAGGGAAGTCCGTCAATGGCCCTTGGAAAACTATGCGCGTTGGGCTAAGGAGTTGCAGGCGAAGCACCAAGCGGCTGTGATTTGGCTCTGGGGTCCTGGTGAACGAGAGATGATTGAAGCCTGCCAAAAACTTGCGTCGGGAGCAGGGTTTATTGCACCAGAAACCGATCTGCATGAACTCGGATATTTGATCGGTCAAGCCCAACTCTTTATTGGTAACTCCAATGGCCCGAGCCACCTCGCTGTCGCCGCTAACACACCATCGATTCAACTCCATGGCCCGACGAAGGGGGTTGCCTGGTGTCCGGACTCCGAGCGACACCAATTTTTACAAAGTCGCACTGGTCACATGAGCGACATTTCTTGGGAGGGGGTCCTAGAGCTTGCTAAGCGACTGCTTTCGGACGCATAGGCGAAGCACCAATCTCGACCAAGGGGAAGCATATGTCCTCCCGCCAGCTCTAACCGAATTGCGTCAGCATTCAAAGTTGGCATCAGATTGAGACGATCCGAGCCCAGGTATATCATGGAACTATAGATGAGAAAGGCTTGAGAAAATATCTGGGATTCCACCGCGGCTGCATAAACACTCCGCCCGCCCTCCAAAAGCAGGGCGCTGATGCCGTTCTGCCACAATAAGTTGGGAAGATTCCGCAGATGCCCCTCTGGCAGACTCAACACGCGGTCAATGGATAATGGCTTGCCGATTTGCGCGCAAAACTCTGTCCAAGCTTCCTGGGGCCCATAGGTCACCACCCATAACGGACGGTCGGAGGAAAAGAGATTCAGCTTCTTCAAAGAAAGTGAGTCTATTTTAAGGAGATCCCCACCCGGATCAAACAACACGGGCTGAGGCTGCCGCGCAGCAGCAAAATCTCGTACCGTTAACTGGGGATTGTCCGCCAGCAGCGTCCCAATACCAACCATCACGCTGTCGTGCATCATGCGCAAAAACTGCACGAAGCGGCGGGAATCTGTCCCACTAATAAACGCCCTGCTATCTCCTTTTCTTGCAATACTGCCATCCAAGGTCAAACCAGCCTTGAGCGTGACACAAGCCGTTCCTTGGGCAAAATTGCTAAAAAAAACGGAATGCAGGAAAGCCAACGCATCATTCCAGGTATGTCCCCATGGTTGACACTTGACCCCACGTGCTGCTAATGCTGCGAGCCCGCGACCTTCCACCAAAGCGTTCGGGTCCACGGCTCCGTAAATCACTCGGGTGATACCGTGGCGTAGCAACAGGTCCACACAGGGTGGGCGCTTACCATGGTGGCAACACGGCTCCAAAGTAACCACCGCGGTGGCCCCAACGAGGCAGTGTAATGGTCCATGGTTTGATGCATCAAGAATGGCCATCTCTTCCGCGTGGGGTCCACCAAACTCTTGATGCCATCCAATCCCGAGAATCTTTTGGGCTGGACTTAGCAACACACAGCCCACCATAGGATTTGGCGAGACCCGCCCACAACCGCGCCAAGCCGCCATCAGCGACGCGGACTTAGCCGTCTCAAGGGAAATGGTGTCACCCACCCGAACGCTCATCGCCTGGTCGTAAAGGTCATGGACCCATTCGCTTCCGATTCGAGGATTCAGTGGAAATGCCTTCATCCTGCCATTCCTTTGAGCTGGCTCATGAAAAAAAGGGGGAATTCAGGCAAAGTCGCAGGATCAAGCCGGAGGCAGCTATTGACATTGAGTCTCATTATCACTAAGCTCCTCGCCTGTGATAGGCGTTATTGCTCACTCATACAGGATCCCGTGGCCAAAGTCCAAGTCAAGTCCAGCACTGGAGAATCAGATTTATGACAACAAAAAAACTTCTCATGGCTTTGATGATATTCGGCGTTATGGGTGTGGTTCTGTGGCAAACCAGAAAAGAGCCTTCATCGCAAAACACCCTGCCAGATCTTCAAGATTCCACAACTTCCGATCCATTAACACCATCCGCTCCTCAAACGTCTACTACGTTAACGCTTTACACCGCACGCAATGAAGAGCTGGTTTTGCCGATTCTGAAAGCCTATGAAGAAGAAACCGGCGTGAAAATCCAACTCTTGACCGACCAAGCCCCCGCCCTTATTCAAAGGCTCAAGGCAGAGGGTGATCTATCCCCCGCTGATATGCTTATGACCGTAGATGCTGGCAATTTATGGCTTGCTTCCCGTGAACAACTCCTCGTCCCGATCCCACCAGGAGAGGATCTTACAAAGATTACCGAGAATATACCCACCCACCTTCGTGACCAGCAGAATGAGTGGTTTGGCTTATCTTTGCGCGCAAGAACCATTATCTATCATCCCCCAACTGTGAATCCAGAGGAGCTCTCCACCTACGAAGCCCTAGCGGAACCCAACTGGAAAGGCCGCCTCTGCCTGCGAACTTCGCAAAAAGTTTACAATCAATCGCTCGTCGCTATGTTTATAGCAGAGTGGGGAATGGAAAAAACTGCAGCCGTCGTCCGCGGTTGGGTTGACAACCTTGCTCAACCTGTTTTTGCTAACGATTCCGATCTTGTCAAAGCGGTAGCAGCCGGAACTTGCCAGGTCGGTATCGTCAATACCTATTACCTTGGCCGTGAACTCAAGGCTGATCCGAGCTTGCCCGTTAAAATCTTCTGGGCCAACCAGCAGTCCACTGGGGTTCATATCAATATCTCTGGTGTTGGCCTGGTGAAAAGCAGCAAAAATCTTCCAGCGGCCACAAAGTTCCTGGTTTGGTTGACGGAAACGAAGGCGCAAGAGATTTTTGCCGATGCAAATCTCGAATATCCCGCAAATCCCCAAGCCAAATCAAATCCACTGGTGGATTCGTGGGGCCCCTTCTCCCCGAGTAAAATGCAGCTTGGTAAGTCGGGCGAACTGCAGGCTGAAGCCGTCATGCTGATGGATCGTAGTGGTTATAAGTAGACCCTGGCGCTTTTCGCGCCAGGGTTGTGTCCTGAGCGGAGCGAAGGATCTCGCGCATATCAGGCACTTAGGGGGGCGAGGGATCCTTGGTCGCTGCGCTCCTCAGGAGCTGTCAAATTTCTCGGTGTGTTAAGCGTGCTCTCCGACCATGGCCAACTCCCCCCGCAAATCACAGGAAAAAATCCCAGGATCATCCGTTCCGATCGCCATTCGCATCCCGTTTGATTTAAAACGCCAATAAGGAAGTTCCTGTGGCCTAGCAAACCCACCAATTCGTAGATTGGAAGTGGGGCAAACTTCTATGCAAGCGCTTGTCTCATCCCTAATCTGTCCCATGACGATATCCTGCATCGCCCGGTAAAATTCACATTGGGTGTCGTCATAGATCCCGCTCACCCATGGTTCGCGATCGTTAGAAAGCAGCATTCTTCTCCTCTCATCCAACTCCCCTGGCGCTAACCCAAATTTGCGACATTCCGTGGCCATGGGGCCCATTAACCAATCTAGAGTTGCGAGAGCTTCTGTTCTGGGTTCGCGATAAGTCTTACCTAGCACCAAGGATGCCTTGAGGCCCAAAGATAGGCAGTGCCCAAGACGGTCCGCACCACTGCGAGCGACTTCCCAAACCCAACGAAGGGAACTGAGGATATGGAGCCCGCTAAAAGTTTCGCCAACATGGTAAAGTAGCTCCAACTTTTTATCGGGATGATCTCTATTGAACTGATGCAAAAGGGCAATAAAATCCGATTTCTCCCTGGGTGGGTGACTGCATTCATCTTGACAAAAATCTATCGCCGTTAAAAATTCACCCCCAGACTGTAAGCGTAGGTCTCTGACAATCGGCCATTGCAAGGCAAGCATATGGTTATCACGCGGCAAACTTACCGCGATAAATGGCCGAAAAACTCCGGCACTCTCAGCTTGCATAGAACCTGCTAAGAGACATAAGTTGTGCAGAAATTCCCTTTGGTGTTCTGGCGGCAATAGAGGTGGCAATATCATGCGGTACTGCGCACTTTGAATCCCCTGTTGCCTCTGTGCCACGAAGATGGTCCTTGCCACCAGCATATCCTCAGGGTCGTGGATTCCGCACAACGCAATGATTAAGTTAAAGCGCGCCTGAAACTCTGCAAAATTGCCGGCCTTGTCCATCAAGTAGTCCTGACGTAGACGTTCGAAGCCATCAGACGTCTCCCAATAAGACGCTATGCTCTGTGGTCGCGCAAAAACCTTTTGGTATTCAGCCTGGCACCAAGCTATCCGCGCTCTGTTGCGGGGATCGAGATAGCGGTCTTTCCCCAATTCAAAAAGGTTTTCTGGGCTCAAGGCGCCGTACAAATGAATATGGGCATCGACCAGCTCCTTCATACCTTTGCCTCCAAAACGAGCTGCAAATCAGGTTCTTCATAGGAAATAAACACCGTTTCCGATCGTTGTACGAGCCATTTCCCCGGGGGAAAGCCCTTGGGCTTACGAAGGTTTTCTCGACGCGCAATATTAACTTCGCCGCGACGATCACCGCGCCGCGGCGAGTGATGGATTGCCAAAATCGCAGCATAATGTTTCAACTGAGATTCAACAGTTTCGGATCTCTTATTTCGATGGGGGAGAACGACATGACTTCCACTCCCCCCCATGACGTGAAACCACAGATCGTTGCCCTTCGCTCGTTTCGTCAAAACATCGTTTTCTATCGATGTGCGTCCAACGAGAATCTCTTCAGTATCACTGAAACGATAAAGGTACCAGGGCACACGCGGCTCGGCATGCACGCCCTCTTTTTTCTTTCCATTGGCGGCATTGCGTCCCGACCATGCCCCGAGCACGCTTTCTGCCGGAATGTTTCCCGACAAAGCGTCTTCGATCTGCGCCATATTTCGTAAAACTTTCCCACGTTGTTCACGTTCATGAAAGCTTTGACCCTTGAGGACGTGCAATAAGCGACCTCTCTTTTCTATGGCTTCGCCCAGAGAAGCGACTTCTGAAAAATCGAAAATCATAGACTCTTCGCCATTGAGGGCTATCGTGCAGGATTTGCCAAAAGAATTCTCTGTGAGAGTGTATCCGTAGGTTTGCAAAACTCTCAACTCTTCGCCCAGCCTGGTGATCTCCTGGACAAAATAGGAATCTTCTCTAAACTTAGCCAAGGTCTTTCTTAAAGTTTTGAGTCTTCTTCGGAGCTGACGTTTTAGCGCTGCTTGCTCTTCAAAATCAATAGCAGGCGAACCGGGCCCTTGGCCGGTGCCAGGCGGCGACGTCTCATGCTGGCTTTCATCTCTGTTTTGGTCCGACGTTTCAGGAAACTCATTGGGAAAGAACTTGAGACTCATCGAAGAGAACAGCTCGTCGAGATTTGACAAAACAGCAGGTTGACTTAGGGTCGTGTCCTTCTTTTTCGTATAAATTCCGTTGGCAGAAAAGCGAAATAAGGAAGTGTTTGCAACAACAAGTTCAAGCATGCTTGGTTTGCTATTATGCCATACTAAACAGATTGGAGATTTTTCTTTGCTGGTGGCGAAATACCAAGCTTTGCCACCTGGGAGGTCCGACCAACCAACACAAGTCTTACCCAATAAATGCAATTTGATGGTCCTAGCGATCATACTGTTCTCAACAGCGGAAAAAGCCGGCCTTTCTGCACCGAGGTGATGATCCACACGGGCCGCAAGCAGTTGACTCAAGGTAAAGACTTTTTCAGAGCCCGTCGTAGCTCCCACCCGCCATCGAAACAACACCATGGCAGGAGCGTGGCTAACCATGACTTTGTCAAGCGACCATCTCCGGGGGATCATAGGGCACTCATCATTTGCCTGCAACAGGGCGGCCGAACTCGCCGAAACTGAGGGCATATTGGTACTGGCTATCATTGATGTAGCCCGACAATCGCATGTTTTTTAGAATCGTCAAAAACCGGCGTTTCCCAAAGGCAGTCAGGCTCCTCTGTCGAAGGCTCTTAGACCAAACACTGGGACTGGGAAGAACCAAAGCTAAATGAATGGATTCAATGAGGGTTAGGTATTGCGGTCTCGTATCAAAATAGTACTGGCTTGCTTTGGTGATTCCATAAACGCCTGGTCCATACTCAACTAGATTTACATACCATTCCAAAATTTCATCTTTGGTCAACAACTGTTCCAGGAGAAGGGCTCCCAGAGCTTCGCGGACCTTTCGCAACAAGGTTTTTTCTCGCCCAAGAAAGCAAATTTTGACCACTTGCTGAGTTATTGTTGAGGCGCCTCTTTTGTAGCGGCCGTGGATAAAATTGGTTTCAATGGAATTAGCAATCTCAATCAAATCGAGTCCATAGTGTTCATAAAATCGTGCATCTTCGGCGGAAATAATAGCATAAGAAAAGAAACGGTTGAGATGGCTTAAGCGAACCCATGGTTTGACGGCCGGTCCCACCTCCAAAGATTTTATAGAGCCTTTATGCAGCTGGTCGACGGAAATTTGGCCTGATCGAAGGAGATAGACGGGAGGGGTTATCAGCACAAGCGTGAGCAGCGCCGCAAGCCCTAGAGCAAGATAAACCCATCGTCGTCTGCGGTGCCACCAAACCGAGCGGCTTGGGATTTGTACCTCTGACGACTCTACGGGCAAGGATTCCAAGGGCGCTGTTACCAACTCTGGGAATTCGGGAGGCGCTTCTGTCTGGGGCAAAAGCTCGGTAACCGAGCTGGCCTCCGTGGGGGGAACCACCTCGGAAAGCTGATTTTGCTCTTGGCTTGCCTTTTCCTCGGATTCAGCCATAGACTCACCAGGGTCACTGCTTATATTGTCTGAATCCTTAGTCACAAGTCTGGTTCCCTTGAAGCCACAAGTCCTCGCCAATCCCAAGTTCCACAGGAGGCTTTTGTGAAAAAGTTACTGCCTTTCTGCCAAACAGGCAAATCCTTGCCAAGCCCAAGTGA
>JBIKVD010000207.1:0-7879 GCA_044357055.1 Oligoflexales bacterium
AGCATCGAGGACACCATGTCTCTTGCGGCAGCCATCATCGATGCCGGGGGTAACTATTTGCAGGATGCTCCAGGCGCTGAATGGATTGCAAAGGACGTAGACCTACAGGTTTCCCTGCCGAGTATAAGCACAACGAGCTTTTCAAAAAGTCCTAGTAAACCTGTTATTTCTGAACTGACGGTCAAAGCTGACATTTATGAAACTGCAAAATCTCTGCCAGTCAGCATCTACGCAGGTCCCCAGGTCGCTTGGTCCGTCGTGACAGAGCACAAAAACGTGGAGAGCGCTGGAGTCTGCTTTACCGTCCAGGTCCAAGCGATAGACAAAAAAGGAAACATCAATGCGTCTATCAATAGCCTAACCAATTTTGACCTAGAAATCCGCGATGCTGAATCAGGAGTCGCCGTTGCTGACAATCCCCATTGGAGTCAGGATGGAGTCGACCTAGGATCATCCATAAACGTTGATAGTAGCATATTCAAGGGGCAAGGCACAATGCCACGCAAGGTCTGCCTATTTGATGCCTCCCATGTACAGCCAAAAATCGTCGTTACTGGCGGAGGTTTCACCGGGACCGCGACCATCACTCTGAATCCTGGCCCCGCAGCGAAAGTCGTTCTCGCAACGAGTTTAGCTGGGATGGATTCTGTGATGCCGTGTGTCGCCGCCGCAAACCCCGCGCTTCACCTAGACCCCTGTTTGCAAATATCAGCTGACTTAGATGATTTCGAAATCTACTCCATAATCACGGACGCCGCAGGAAATTATATCCGAGATACGGCAGCCATCTGGAATATCCTTGGACCTCTCGCTGGCCTAGCTGATAGCATTTCCGCTGGCAAAGGCCGCGAGGTACATCCAGCGACGACAGGGACGGGATCGATTTCCCTGGTAACGACAGATGGATTCATCCTTGAAAATGCCTATCGAATCAATCACGGTGCTCCCCATCATTATGCAGTGACCACTCAGCACAATGATATCGAGACCGCGACCACTCCATTCTCAGTGACATTGAGGGTCGAAGACCGCAAGAATAACTTAGCAAACACGCTTAACGGTTCCGATAGTCTGACGCTAAGTTTGGTTGGGGCTTCCAACAGCCCTAATGCCACCCTGGCCGTCACGCAAATCTTAGAAACAGTAAACTATGCTGGGGGCATTGCCGCCACAGCTGGCACTTTGCTCGCGCCTAGGGCCAGCGTCCAGCCAAGCCTAGCGACTGAATATCCTACAGTTTCGGTAGCAGGTAGTTATGGAAATGCAAGCAGCGAAAGTATCACTGTCAATAGCGGAGCACCGGTTGATGCGCGGTTTCGCACACTCGCTCTTGGTTTGGGTGCAGAAATCATCGACCCCATTTACATCCAAACCAGCCAAGTCTATACTTTGTTCGTCGCCAGTTACGACATCAATGGCAACTATGTCCGCGACGAAGCCTCAACCCTTTCAGGGGATGGTGTCATCGATGGGACCCTGACCATTTCGAGTGGTACGACCACGACCATTGTTCCCGCAGCAACTGGCGACGGCCATGTGATTGCCGATGCAATCGCTGCCGGTATCCCAAACTTAACTTCACCCATTATTTACGTCACAGCCAGCGATACTAGTGCATACCGGGTCTTAACGACCAACAACAAAATTGAGACTGCAGGCGTGCCATTTGAGGTGACCATCAATGCGGTTGATATTAACGGCGTCGTGGTAGCAGCTTATAATGGCGATGTTGACCTAAATTTTGTCTCTCCAGCTCCTACTTCCTGGCGGGGAATCACGGCGTCATTGCCAAATGGAATCATTACTTGCACGTTCGTTAGTGGCGTGTGCACCTTACCCTCCCAATACACCGTTACAGATGTTGATTCGGTCCATATTATCGGCGTCACGGATACCACTGCCGTTGTTCCTGGTGAATGGACAGCTTTTGTCACGACCCTCGTTGGTCCACCCTCTGAAATAGTCCTAGCCACTGCTGCTGGGGGTCCTGATTCCGGAGCGAGCTATTTGCCCAAGCCCTATTCCTTTTCTATGACGACGGATGATACCTTAGACCTTATGGTCGCTTTTGTAGATCAAGGCGGCAATTTTGTTTCCGATGCCAATGGCCTCACCTGGACCGCTACAGACGTTATCGTCACGCCTTATATCACCGAACCACAGCCCTATCAGGTTCTATTTGACCCCGTTAAAACCGGAACAGGTCAACTCACTTTGGCGAAAGTTGGCTTCGCCGACGTGGATATCGATTTAGAAATTGAGCACGGATTCCCAACCAAAGTTGCCGTCAAATTATTGGGTGATCTGACGACGGTAGCGGCTGGAGACTGCCATAGGCTTGATCTAAATGTTACCGATGCAGAAGATAATCAAGCCACCAGTTACAATGTCTTCAACACTGTGGCCTATCAAATTCAGAATGGGAATTCCAACCAATTCGGTGGCTCGGGTGACTTTGTCCGAGCACCCACAGACTTCTACGAACCTTGTGGGTCGGCCCAGAGCCGCTGTGAAGTTGTCCTGCCATACGATGCCAACTTTCCAGCCTATCCAGGCAGTCAAACCTTGGGATTTGTGGGGGGAATCCTTGTGACTGGAACCAGGCAGGTTTGTTTTGCCGATGCCACCTCCGTTAACCCAGTCATCCAAGTTGCTGTAGGAGCCATTACGATTCCAGGGATCGGCAACGTTCCGCAAATTTCAGGGAGCTCAAGTGTCATTACAGTCAATCAAGGGGCGGCCCATCACGTCCATCTGTCTCAGGCCAACAATGGCACATCTTGGCTGGCACCCATCGGCTACCACTATGACTGGACGGTGAATACCAATCTCGAAAGCGTATTATTTGCTGATCATGATCAATTTACTAGCGCGACTGCCAATACCAGGATGTGGGGAACTTTTATTGCCGATGAAGGGGCAAAATGGGTCTATGCCCATGTCCATGACAAAGGCTGCAATGGTCTAGGCGCTGCCATAGGCAATTGGACCATTCCCACCCCGGGCTTTGGAGGTCAATTTCAGGGTGCGACAAGTAATGCTTCCTCTGTGCAGCTGAAGAATCAATTGGCGGGCCAATATTCTCTTATCCATACGAATGCAAGCAATGGTACGATGTCCCGCATCACTATGAACATTTTCCCAGGATTGCCTGTAGATTTTGTAACTACTCCTGATATTCTAGGGCAAAATTACATGAATGCCGATTTTCCCTTCTCACTAAAAATCACTTTGAAAGACCAGTTTAACAACACTGTTCGCTGGAGTGAGGCTGCCTGCATTCAAAACGAATCCACTTGCCCTTATGCTGCAATGGACTCCGCGATGGCTGTTGGACGCAATATTTCCTTTAGCTACAATGGGACGGCTTCTGATTCTCCCGCAGGAAATCCTCCAGAAATCTTGGGAAATCAAATAGTTATTTTCAATGGCGCTGACGGCGAATGGGACAGCCCCAGCAGCTTTCGCCTAACGAAAGCGCCTGAAACAATCCAGCTAACCGTGACCGTTAGTGGTTTGGCGAATAACAGCAAGGTCATGAACCTCACCAATTACGCTGGTACGACGGCCACAACCATCTTGTCTGATCGAAACGATGAGCTTGCCGTGCAGCTAGGTTCCTTTTCCATGACCACAGATCAGACGAAAACCTTGTACGTGGTCGGCAAAGATCTCGAAGGAAATGTCTCAAGCCTCCTCAGTTCAACGTACTCCGCTGGCGGTGTTCTTAGCGCGGCCTTGCAGGCAAACGACAGCGGGGCCTCCCGAATCCTGGTGCCAACACAGGTGGGACAAGACATTGTAACGGCCACTCCCAGCAATGTCGCTTATCCCCAAGTTTCAACGGGAACCATAACTGTTATCGAAGGTGCGGCAGACCACTTTGAAATTACCTTTGCTGGCGCGACTTACAATGGCACTAACTGGCCCTTGCAGGCAGGGTCGACATACAAGATTGGCTTACGCCTGGTTGATTCCTATGGCAACCCTATCACCACCTTTGACGGCAGCAAGTTCCTGCAGTTTTCTGGGGCAGACTATACTTGGAACCCTGAATCAAAAAGTCATAATATCAGGATTGGCGCTAACAACTACAGTTTGAATTACTCTGGAAATTTTTCCTTCGCTGATGGGGTACTCCAAGATGATATCTATCTTGTTGGCTATAATTCCGTGGACAATCCAACTTTGCAAGTCACTCACAATGCCGGAGGCGGAGTGATCCCCGTTGGTGCTACCACCTTCGTCGTGACTCCCGGCCCATTGCACCATTACGGGGTTTCAAGTCCAACTTCCTATTTTCCGCGATCTGACTTCAGCACCACTTTTAGCACGACGATTCACTTGCGAGATGCTTCCGGCAATAATATTACCAGTGGTTGGGCAGCGGACAGCGTCTCCATAGGTATCGTAAAATCCGACGGATCGGCAGCGGCTGGTACACTGATTGGTGCACCTGCCCCCGGGATCAACCTTAGCTCGGGGAGTGCCACGATCTCGGGGCTCGCCTTTGGCACCTCAGGAAATTACAAAATTCTTGCAACAGGTTCTAGCTATTCGACCCCGCTGACCGCAGCAGAAACTATAAATATGGTATCCACAGCCGCCACTGTGGATCACTACTCCATCAGTTTTTCTAGCAGTGCCACAGCAGGCTCCCCCTATTTTGTCGTAGTAGAAGCCCGAGATGCCTATAATCTTAAGATCGCGGACGCAAATGCCGCGATAAGCGCGCTGACCTTCTCTTGGTCAGGTGTTAACGCGGCTCCCGATACGACCAGTCCCAGTTTACCAACCGCCCTTAGTTTTTCCAACGGACAGGCGGTCGCTCAACCCATCTTTTATAAAGCAGAAACCATATCCGTTGGCAATCTCATCTTGCAGGACAATCAAGGCACCCCACGCAGCGGTACCTCTACAGCGATCCTCACAGTGAATGCAGGCCCACTTTATCGCTATGAAATGATTGCCAGCGAAACAGCCCGTATCGCAGATTCAAGCTCGCAATTTAGCGTCAATATCAAAGCAAAGGACCAATGGCAGAACCTCCGCAGTGGAGACTTTGGCGTTAGTCTCGTCCCCGTCCGGGTTTCTGGCTATGCAAACACAGGCTCTTTGCACGGCACGACAACCGGACTCAATCTCCTGAGCGGAGATGTCAATGTTAACAACCTATGGTACGACGTTGGTCATACGATCCATTTTGAAATCAGTGGGGGGTCGCAGAGCTCGACAAACACATCGACAAACGTAGCCTTCACCCCATCCATCCACACCGTGCACCACTACCGGTTTGCCCCTAGCAGTGCCAACATCTCAGCTGGCAATAGCACCCTTTCCGGAACACTCTTTGCAGAAGACTTCGCCAATAACGTCATCACCTCCATTGATGGCGCCCTAAATGCCCAAGCCTATGCCTGGTCGGGAGCGAGCGTATCGCCAGCTCCGGCCTCCATCAGCCCTAGCTATCAATCAGGTGGGGCCCCGAGCTTCAGCAGTGGTCAGGCTAGCGTGAGTCATTCGGTTCGTAAGGCCGAGACCATTGCAGCTGGTTCCTTACTTGTTTCTGATAATTATACGGGTATTGCGGGAGGAAACCGCAGTGGTACAAATACCATCGGCGTAAGTGTCGGCCCAGCCACCGCTAACAAGTACCGCGTGTTGTCCCCCAGCGGCTTAGCACGTACCGCTGGCGTAGGTTTTGACATCCGCGTCACGGCCTATGACGCCTATGACAATATAGATACCAACTGGACTGGTAGTCAAAATTTGACCTTCGCTTGGTCAGGCACCAGCCTCACAAGTGCCCCGTTAGCCTACGGTAACACCGTTGCCGCCGCGGCCCCTGGGGGTTCAGCCTTTTCCTTCCTAAATGGCGTTTACGATTCTAGTGGCGCTCCCTTTATCCTCTATAAAGAAACGGATCTTAGCCCACAGCTGAATGTTGGTGGTGCCTTTTCTACCAGTTTGAGCGGTTTTAGCACCGCCCACAATTCTACCGTCGCATTTGTCAAAATTCATGATGTTTCCACTGCAGATACTCCGTGGGCTTCGGAGATCAATACTCATGCTATGACAACCGATGGAACGAAATCCCTGTGGTCTCATGGTTATGATAACTGGGGCAACTATATTGCTTTGAGCCCCGTTACATGGTCCGCAAGTGCACAATTAGCCGGAAAACTCAGTCCAACATCCGCAAACTACACGGTTGTAGACCCCAATTTGATTGGCAATGGCGTCATCTCTGCAGATCATGCCTCTGCCGGCGATGATTCCACAGGCTCATTTACGATAAATCCGGGCGTGATTACGAAATTGGCTTTTACCAATTCGCCCCTTGCGCAGACCACTGATGACTGCGGAGCCTTAACGATTCAAACTCAAGACGCGGAAAGTAATCCCAGTCCCGTGAGCGGTAACAAGACGATCACATTAAGCACCTCGCTTCTCGGCAATTTCTACAGCAACGTTGGATGCTCCAGCGCCCTTGCAAGTAACCAGGCCACCATCCTGAATGGCAGTTCTGCAACCACCGTCTATTTCCAAGATCAAAACGATGAGTCCCCCCTCTTAACGGCAGCGGAAACTCCAAGCGTTCCCTGGACAGATGCAACCCAATCGGCCACAATTGGCGTAGGCACCATTACCAAAATTGTTTTTACAAGCGCGACAAACATTAAGGAAGCTGCGGCTAACGTCCTCAGTGTGACTGCGGGGCAATGCGGGAACTTCACTTTTCAAGTTCAAGACCAATATAGCAATACAGCTACGGTCGCCAGTCAAGTCTTCAACCTGAGCTCTAATTCGGGCACAATGCACTTCTTTAGTGACAGCTCTTGCAGCCTTGAGATCGTAAGCAAAACCGTCACGGCAGGATCTGGGGCGACGGTATATTTTGCTGATACCACGACTGGATTGCCCAATATCCAGATATCAGCCCTCACTTGGGCTAACACACCGCAAGCTCAAACCATAAACCCTGGTACCTTTTCGATCAATGCTGTTGCCAGTCCTGACAATGACAACGCCCCAATCCTAAGTTGGACCGGCGCTAACGGCGTGAGTCATTACAACGTCATGATAGATTCTAACAATGACTGCACCGCCGGCGTGCAAAGCTTTGCGAATGTGGCAGGCACCTCACAAGCTCTGAATGCTCTGGCCGACGGGACTTATTACGCCTGCGTCACAGCTCTCGCCAATGGTGCCACCAATCGCGCGGCAAGCAACCACGGTGTCGTCAGCTTCATGGTGGACATCACAGCTCCATCTTTGGCAAGTAACCTCATCACCCCAGCCGACTCTTCGCTCGGAGCGGATGCTAGTTTTGATAACGATACCACCAGCATTTTTTTGAAATGGAACGCTAGCACGGATGCAACTTCTGGCGTCAAGGACTACACTGTCCATATTTATGACCAAGAGAATTGCGGAGGTGCACCGAGCAATGTTTCAGCGATTGCTAACACGTATTACGAATACACCAGTATCGTTCATAATACGAGCTATTCATTCAAAGTAACGAGCTACGACGAAGCGGGTAATAATTCTGCCCAAAGTTCCTGCTCGACAAATATCAAAATCGATACGGTTGCGCCCGCTCAGGTTGGTAGTTTGCTGACCCCAGCCGATGCCGCAGGCGGTGCAGATGCCCGCTATGATAATGACACTGGGATTTTCTTTGCCTGGGCCGCAAGCTCGGATGCTCACACCAGTATTCGCGACTACACCGTCCATATCTACCCCGAGGCCAGCTGCGGCGGCACCGTCGCCAATGTCACCGGACAGACCGGAACCAGCTACAGCTATACTGGGGCCAATGGCAGCACCTATTCCTTTAAGATCACAGCTTACGATCAAGCGGGTAATGCCAGTA
>JBIKVD010000208.1:0-7868 GCA_044357055.1 Oligoflexales bacterium
GAGGTGGTTGCCTCCAAAGTTTGCTTTGTCGATGGCAAACCAGCCAAGGAACGCTATCGGCGCTATCGCATACAGTCTCTGACCAGCGGCAAACCAGATGATTTTCAGAGTATGCGCGAGGCAGTGTCCAGGAGATTGGCCAGGCAAGAGGGAAATGATGAATGGCCGGATTTGTTGGTTATCGACGGCGGCAAGGGGCAGTTGTCCGCAGCTCTTGGAGTGTTGCAGGAGCTCCCAGATTTCACCACTAGTGGCATCGTTTTGCTTGCCCTGGCGAAAAAGAAGCAGAAGAAAAAGGTTCTTAGGTTTCGGGATCAGGATTTGCAGTATCAAGAGGAACGTCTCTTTTTTCCCGGTGAGGACCAGGCGCGGGTGTTGATTCCTGGTTCCGTACCCTATAGGATTTTGACGAGTCTACGCAACGAAGCCCATCGCTTTGCGATAACCTATCATCGTAAGTTGAGGGACAAAAAATCTCTGACCAGCGAGCTAGATGAAATCCCCGGAGTGGGCAAGGTTTTGCGGGAACGCCTATTGGCTCGCTTTGGTGATTTGGATGCCTTGCGGCGGGCCGACCTGGAAGATGTTAAAAGCGTGTCTGGGGTCAGCCAAGCACTTGCGGAAGAAATCAAGGCGCGACTCAGCAAGGATGACTAGCCGCAGGTCTTTTTGTGAAGCAAGCAAGGATTTTTGACGCCCAGTAGGTTTCTAAGAACCACTGCGATTCAGTTAGCCGAACGACAGCGCCATCAAACTCCAGTAATCCCTGGGCTTGGCCCTGTTGGATCAAAGAGCTGGGTTCAAAGCGATAATCCGTGAGCTTAGCTAGGGCTAAGCAGTCCAGCCCCCCACGCCAGCGCAAGGCGCTGCCCACTGCTTCTACCAGATAGGTTTCGTCAGTCCTTTGCTCTTCCCAGCTGAGAATTCTTTCCTTCTCCCAGCTGTCAATCGTTTGTCCGCAGCCATGTAAGATAAGTCGATCTTGAGGCGCATAGGCGTAACGCCTGCCCCAGGGTGAGTTTTTCGCGGGTAGGTAGCCATGTGCGCCGGTGCCAACGCCAAGATAATAGGCACCCTGCCAGTAATGAATATTATGCCGCGATTCTGCTTGAGGGTTTTTGCTCCAATTCGAGATTTCATAGTGATTCCAGCCCATGTGATGAAAATGCTCACAGGCTACATCGTAGAACTGCGCGACCTGGTCATCCGTAGCCGCGGTGATTTTTCCTCGTTGCTGGCTTCTGCCTATGGGAGTCCCGCTGGCATAGGTGAGCGAGTAGCAACTGGTGTGAACCACCGGAAGTTCGCGAAGTAGCGATAGATCTTCTTGCCAATGGCCAAGGGTTTGCTGCGGCCAGCCATAGATAAGATCGGCATTGATGTTCGGGATGTAGCTTGCCGCTCTGGTAATACTTGCCTTAGCCTCATCTGCGCTATGGTCACGAGTAAGGAAGGTCAATCCTTCCGGCGCGAAAGTCTGGATCCCAATCGAGAGTCGGTTGATGCCCAATTTTTGCCAAGCGGCTAGGCGCGATTGATCGCACAGGTTTGGATTGGTCTCCAAAGTGATTTCCGTCTGGTCACCAATCCAAGGTCGGATGGTTTCGAGAAGTAGGCTCAGCTCATGACCGTAGATTCCTGGAGTTCCTCCGCCAATATAAACAGTAGATAAAGTGGGAGCCAGCCAAGAATTCTCTTGCAGGTGTGTCCACCAGATTTCTAAGTGCCCGCATAGTTTGGTTATATAATCGCGCAGATGCTGATCGGTATAATTTGCCGTCTTGGCAAAGTCGCAATAGTGGCATAGTTGCCGACAGAAGGGGATATGGAGGTAAAGGCTCTCAACTTTATCTGAGGTTGTTTCTGTCGTGCTTTTTTTTGCAGGCAAAAATGGGTCGTGGTACATGCGGGAGCGATAACCTCATATATTTGTCAATGGGTTACCTATACATTGGAGTTCAACGCAAGATAACGCGATTCGTGGGACGAGAGATTCAAAAAAGGTAGCAGGAATGATGCCGCGTCATGGGGCTTTCTAACATGGAACTTGGTTCCTTCAAACCACATCCTTTGCTTGCTACCGGGCATTTGCAGACCATTTATGGCAATTTAATCGATTCGGCGGGACCGCTCTTGCCTTCGCGAATTCTTTGGATGGATCTACCAGATGCAGATCGTATTGCTCTTTACGTGAATGAGCCTGCCCAGGGGCTGGTGGTCAAGGGCGTCGTTATTTTAGTGCATGGCTTATGCAGCGATGGCGATTCTCTTCACAACCGACGCATTGCTCTAAAACTGCTCAGCCAAGGGATGGTGGTCATTCGCTTTAACCATCGTGGCGCCAATCGATTTCTCATGCCTTACGCAAAACAGCTTTATCACGGCGGACGTTTTGATGACCTTTATGCCATGATAAAACAGGTGGCCACAAATTGGAGTCAAGTTCCGGTCATGGCGATTGGTTTTTCATTGTCTGCGAATATGCTGCTAGCCATGGCAGGGCACTATCGCGAGTCTCTTCGCATGCTGGAAAATTTCCGCGGTATTATGGCGATTTGTCCGCCAGTCGATGTCGGCTCCTCCAGTCGCGCCTTAGCTCGTTGGCCTAACCTGTTTTTTGATCAGTATTTTGCCATGAGACTTAAGCGGATCTTGCGGCAGCACCGACGTGTTCATAGCCTTAATCCGCGGTCCGTTAAGATTCCGGTTTGGTGTAGCGTGCGCCGCTTCGATGTGCGTTACACGAAGCAGGTTTTGGGTATGGATACGGTGGACCAGTACTACGATTTGTGTTCTGCAGCGCGAGTCTATGCAGATATCGAAACGCCTTCTTATATCGTTGCGGCCAAAGATGATCCCATCGTCCCAGTGTCAACTATCGAGGCTTTGAGCCCAAACGAACATGTCAAAATTAATATTGAGAAAGGCGGTGGGCATCTAGGCTTCATTTCTTCCCGCCGCACGCCGCTCGGAGACCGTTATTGGCTCGATTATTTGATTTTGCAGTGGATTGCTGGCACGATCGCCGCAAAGACCCAGCCTTCCAGAATATTGGATCGAATCGCTTGATAGACGAGGGCTTCACGCGCCTAGCTCCAACAAGTCATGGTCATGTTTTTTTCGCATCTACTCACAAAGTAAGCATCTTTTGAAAGAATGGCTTGATCCTTACAATGATTCCGGCTATTTTCATTCTAGATAAATTTTACAACCCATGTTCAGTCCTAAGGAGGTTCTATGAATCGAGGCGAATTAGTTGAGGCACTCGCAAAGGAAACAGAAAATACCAAGGCTGACGCAGATCGCTGGCTTTCCGCTTTTATCGACGTGGTCTCTAAGAACATCAAGAAGAAAGAGGGAATTCGTTTGGTGGGTTTTGGTACCTTCGCAACAAGTAAGCGCAAAGCCCGCACGGGAAGAAATCCACAAACTGGCGAAGAGATCAAAATTCCTGCGCGCACGGTCCCCGTGTTCAAAGCTGGCGCTCAGTTAAAAAATGCCGTGGATAGCAAAAAGAAATAAGTTTGGCCGCAGCGCCGTTCAGAATTTCTGTTGAAGAGATTCCATGCTTAGGCACTCCTTACGGAGTGCCTTTTTATTTAGCTTGAGAACGCATGACGATCTAGGGTATGCCACTTATGGATGGCAGGAGTGGTAACGGGCATGGATCGCATTTCTTTGAAAGATTTTCGCTTGCAATGCAAGATAGGGCTTTTGCCGGAAGAGCGATTGCAGACTCAGGAGTTGCTGCTTGCTGTTGACATATTCCTTGATGTTCACAAAGCCGGCATGACGGAAGATCTGTCGCAAACTCTGGACTACGCCTTGCTCATGAAACAACTGCATTTCCTTTGGACGTGGGGTGAGTTTGAACTCCTGGAGGCGGGATGCGAGGTGAGTGCCCGATTCTTTCACTGCTATTGGAGAAAGCGGCAGGGATTGCCTATCCACTCCATGAAAGTACGCGCCCAGAAGACGCAGGCCTTGTCCGGGAGGGCCATTCCAGAAGTTGAAATCAGTCGCTGCAGTGACCAGATTCAGGTCGAGGAAGAAAAGTCCGAGTTTGGCTGTGTTGATATTCTTCATGAGACGGAGGGCCGAGGACTCTATTTGCTGAATATTGACCCAGGCAAGAAAATCGCTCTTCATCATCACAAAATCATGAGCGAAGTGGAGGTGACGCTTGATGCGGGAGCATTGTTGCAGCGACAGCCTTGTCCCACCTACCAGGTTTTTGCATGGCCAAAGGGTTTGGCCCACGAATATCAGAATATAAGCCAGAAAAATATTTCGGTGCTTTGTATAGACCGACCCAGATTTCAGCCCGCAGACGAAGTAAAACTCCAGGACGCCGCAAACGACACTTTGACGCTTCTCCCTCCGATTTTCTGCCTGTAATCAGCGTCTTACCCTAGAAACCTTTTTTCTATCGAAAGCAGGATCAATGTTGTAGCCTGTCGCGAACCATTTGGGAAAGGACGACTCCGTGCAAATAGCAAAACATCGCGTAGTGACCATTCATTACACCTTAAAAAATAAAGACGGCGAGATCTTAGATTCTTCAGCTGGCCAAGATCCACTGGCATTCATCCACGGGGCAGGTCAGTTGATTGCAGGGTTGGAAGATGCTCTCATTGGCAAAAAGGCTGGCGAAAAGCTTAAGGTCGCGATTCCTGCCGAAAAAGCCTATGGCGAGCGAAGCGAAGATCTGCTTCACGTGGTTGACAAAAAGCAGTTGCCGCAAGATTCGGCATTGACGGTCGGGATGCAATTTGAGGTTGATACGGATCATGGCTCGATGTTGCTAACGGTTACGGAAATCCGCGAGGAGGATGTGGTTTTAGACGCGAATCATCCCTTGGCTGGTGAGGAATTGCATTTCGAAGTTGATATCATTGGCGTGAGGGATGCCACCAAAGAAGAAATGTCCCACGGGCACGTGCATGGTCCAGGCGGCCATCACCATTAATGCATGGTAAGAATAAGTCAGCTCCGTGAAAGTTAGATGGTTTGGAGTATACGCCATTCATCGTGGGTGACGGGCTGAATGGAAAGCCTTTGACCCCTGCTCGTAAGGAGCATTGACTGCAATTCAGGATGTGCTTTGATTTCAGCTAAATCTAGACATCGTGGTAGCATGCGACCGAATTTTACTTGCACGCAAAACCACCTGGGTTTCTCGACTGACGAAGAGGGGTCAAAATAGGGGCTGTGCGGGTCGAAGGCGCTCGTGTCAACTTTGGCGGACTGGCTAACGGTGCCCAGGGCAACAATACCGCTTGGGGTCGCATTCGAGTGGTAAAATAGCACGACATCGCCAATGCTCATATTTTGAACCATAAAATTGCGTGCCTGGAAATTTCGCACTCCCTCCCACCATGTTGTTTTGTCTTTGTTCCATTGCTGGGCGCCATATGTTTCGGGTTCTGATTTCATCAACCAGTAATGCGGCTTAGGTTCGGCAAGGGCCTCGCGAAGCTTAAGTCCCACGGGACCCAACGCGGGGGTTTGCGCCACGCCAGATAATTTTGTTTTTTTTGTGTTCACAATCTAAGCTTTCGTGTCGGAAGTAAAAATCAGCTAAAGATCTTAGGCCCAGCGACGCAAAATCCTTGCTACGGCGACCTGTGATAAATAGTAATAGCCGCAACTTGAGATCATGTAAATCGAGTAAGTAGCGGTAAAGAAAAATGCATGGCTGCGAGCCCATGCTCGCACGGGAATTTCCTAGCACAGCCGTCGCGATGGGGCATGCGGTGGAGATAGAGATCCTATCTTTAGAGATCCTATCTTTGGACTGTTGCTGTTTACAATTCTGACTTTAGCCTATCATTGGTTTCTATTTGCGTAGGTGATCAACCTATCGCGGGAAGTTTCCCCCTCACTGGCTTCGATGCTAGCTAGGGTTTGCGCCACCCGAGGAGCCATGATGTTACCCTCTCCATCTTGGGCGGCTGAATTTGCTAAGAAACTGATGATCGTCTCGGCTTCTGCATCTGACATCGAAGCTAGTCGCTCCTGATCCCACGCGCTTGGATCCTCAAGATCAGGAGTCAGAAATTGATTTAAGATCATGATAGCATTTGCCGCGCTATAAAGGCTGAATTGAAATTCTAAGCTGCTAGCAAATGACTCTCTACCGGCTTCTTCTTTGTAGCTATCGGGCACACCAGACAAGAGTTCAACAGAAATTCCTATGGCGGCCAATCGCTCTTGGTATTCCTCTTCGGTGTATTGAGCAGGAGTGGGGACGAAGGCATTCAATAGACTTAAAGCGTCGCCGCCCCCTTGTCCAGCGACGTTGGTAATACCGAAGATGTCTATGCCGGCTTTCTGCGCGTAGGCTGAGGCCAACAAAGGAATCAAAGAATAGTCATCGCTTGCGAGTTTTTGTCTTTCTGCTGCCAAAAGCGAGATGGCAAGGTCGGGATCCCCTGCATCCAAGGCGTCTTTGGCCTGCTCGATAGGGCTCTTTTCTTCACATTGCGCTCCCATCACGGAACTGGGGCAGGAGAAGACATTATTTTCGCCACAGGAGGTAGTTAAGGCCAGTAGCAAAGCAAGGGTGCAGAGCAATGCTTGAATCTGTGTTTTAAGTATGGCCATAGTCTAAAACCTCAAAAATCAAATCCCGTGGATAGAGATATGGAATATATCGGCCGTCGTATATCGCCAGGAGCCTCGCCAAGTTCACGGGTATGCAAAGTTCCAGCAACTCGTAAGACGATCATGTCCAGTTCAAAGCCGTAGCTGGGGTTTCCTTGATAAAATCCTGCTGCCAAGCCGAGGTAAGTGAACAAGGTTAATTTGACTCCCGCATAGACCTTTTTGAAGAGTCGCTCCTCATAAGCATTTAAAATATCGCGGTAGTCGAGTGCGAAATGTAAGGCGGTGCGTTCGGTATGAAGTGTGAAACCAGTGCCTGCGCTAACGACTTGCTTAAACTCCTTAGGGTCGGCATCTCCACTTAGGCTGGTGTCCCCTAGATCATCGATCTTTAATGCCAAACGATAATCAAGGTTTTGACCTTGAAAGAACAAGAGTGCGCCAGCATCAAACCCGATGCCTTGATTGTATTGAACAAGACTTTGAGAGATGCCGCCGTCACCGCTGAGACTTTGCAGCATGTCACTGTCGGTAAGACTGATCTCGATGTCGGGTTCAGAGGCTAAGAGATACTTGCCACTGAGTCCAAAGGAAAGCCATCGCCAAGGGGAACGAATGGCAGTGCTTGCAATACCCCCCGCATAGGTTTCACTCGAAAAATGAACACTCGGGACACCTAGATCTCCTGTTTTTTCAGCGTAGATATCAGGTTCAATGCGCGTGAAGAGAGCTATGCCCCCATTGCTCGTAATAAAACTAAAGGCATTCATTTGTCCGATATGAATGGGTGCACTATAAACACGGTCCATGAAGCTCGAAGCTTCCTGTTGTCCTTCCGCGCCATCGGCGGTGCCCTGGTCCGAGCCTGCTGGGGCATTCAAAAGACTGCGAGCAAGATCAACGCTGTCTTTGCCAGCGATAACCGTGGTGCGAAGGCCAAGCCAACGGAAGAATTTGCCACCATAGGGCAGGAGTGCGGGATTTGCGAAAAGGGCTCCTTCGCCACTAGCTTTGGTAAGACTGGCTCCTCCTGCAGCGCTATCAAAACTATGTTCGTAAACGGTTTGGTTGGTTTTTCTGGCGAAAATTGGTTTTGCCCAGAGAGTCAAAAAGCACAGCGCGAGACCAAAAATGTGTAAATGAGATAGGGACTCATAAAGGAATGGTAGGATTTTTTGGGGTAAATTGTGCATAGCGATGGTATCGGCAAAATTCGCCTCTGATTGCGGAATATTTTGGGGGGACGGAGAGTCAATGGGGCT
>JBIKVD010000209.1:0-7792 GCA_044357055.1 Oligoflexales bacterium
CCAACAGAAGAATCAGGCAACTCCGAAGACGGAGCAGCAGATGGGTCGGAAGCAGCCGAGGACGGAACCCAGCTGCTGGGCAGCAAAGTCACCTTCTTAAATATTCCTGCGGCGGGAGTGGCGACCGGCGGGGTGTTCAAACTTCAGCTTAAGATGGAGAATTTTGCTCCCGGAGTGATTTGGAGCGCAGGCGCTTCGGCCCGTAAAGATTCGGTTGTGGGCAAGGTTAGCTTTGTCCTCTTTGACCAAAGCACCACAGCAACCGAAGCCAACATTGATACCTTTCTTATCAACGAAACCGAGGGAACTCACTACCTGTTTATCGTTGTGATCTATCCCGACGGAACCTCGGAGAGGCATTTTGCTCCGGGACCCTTGATCATCAATAATTTAGGCATCCCTAGAGTTGAGGTTCCGCGCTTTTTTAGTGATGCTTTAGGTGTAGATAAAAATCTGGCCATACCAAATCCGGTCAAATGCTGCGTCTTCATTCAGGATGAAGTGGGCAAGACTATCGCTTTTGAGGTGAAAACCCTAGAAAATATTGATTATACCTTGGAGCTGCTGCGCGGTGCGGCTGTGCAAACACTAGCTGCAAATAAGGCCGTGTTTACACAGCCCGAGGATAATGACCCGGACTCCATTCGCCTGGAATATACTTGGACCATGCCGACACCAGCTTATGAAGCAGATTCCAACTATCGCCTGCGGATTACTGCCACTAACTTAACGACAAATCAGGTTGCCACCGTGGCGTCTCCCCAATTTGGCATATTTTATGAAAATCGCGAGCCAAGCTACGCATACTTAACCGCGCCAGTGGTTTTAGCAGCTAACGCAACCCCCGAAATACCGGCCTCGCCTGGTGGGATCTTGACGCAATCCTGTTCGGGAGCCACTTGTCATAACACAGCTGACCGACAGCTAAAGCTAGCTGATCATGGAACGTTCTTTAATTATGACTATCGCGACAATGATAGCAACGACATCATGACGAGAGTCTATGCTCCCACAGCAATGCGGACAGTCATGCCTCCCACGGCCAGTGGAATCACCATGTCCGAGGAATTTAAGAAAGAGCTCCGACTCTATATTCAAGCCGGATCTCCAGAACCGCCACCTTGAATTGGGCTTCGCAGCAGTTGGGAAGAATCTCTCCCTGTCCTGATTTAGCGGGGTAAACAACCATTTCGCTCTGCATTGGTCCGCATGGTCGTGGGGCAAGCGATGGTGGCTTTGGCTTGGTCGGCAGCTGCAACAGGCTTAAAGGTTGACTTAGTGTTGCTACAATCCACTCCGGTATGCCCAGGGGCACAAATACATCCGCTCATCTGCTTATTCAAGGTCCAGTTTTCTGGACAGGAAAAAGCCAGCGGCAAACGGGGAATACAATGCGTTCCCGCTTTGTTCAAGCGCATTTCGGTACCGCAATCTATGCTGGCCTTAGCACCGGATGTCCCTGCCACTTGCGTAAAGGGGCATTGATCATTCTTGCAACCAACGCCACATCGCCCAGGGGCACATTCACATCCGCTGGCGTCCTGATTCGCAACCCAATTGCGTGGACAAGAGAGGCTCTTAAAATCCACGAGACCTTTCGTTACTTGGCAATTGGTGCGACTGCAATCCGCTCCGCAACGTCCCTCAGCACAACTACAATCGGGACCAAAAGGGTTTGGCACCTCATTAACCTGACAAAACTTGCTGGCCATCAAGGGCTCTGTCTGCTTGTCAGGGTCCAAAAAGCACTCAGTCTCTGCGCAATTTACCCCACATTTTTGATCGAGGCACAGACACTTATTACCCTCTGCCACCATATGGGTCGGGCAAGAGACACTGGCCGGTTGCGGATTGAAATCCTCAACCTGAGTGCTTTTTACCGCCGATGAATCGGAACTCTTGCAAGAAATAGCAAAAAAAGCCAAACAAGCTAACAAAACCAACTTCATAATGCGCGACATCGTCTCTCTCCTGTACTCTGCCATGGAAAAATCAAAATCAACCCCTCTGATAATAGCAGAGGATGGGCAAAGCTCCATGCCCCGAACCCGACATTATTCACGGTTCACCTATCGCCCTTTTGACAAGGCCTCCATTAAGAGCTCCTCAGACCATACCTCCACCCCTAATTCGCGAGCTTTCTTCGCCTTGCTGGATTGACTTTCTTCGGACTCACAGATCAGAGCTCTGGTTTGTTTGGAGACCGCGCTGGAAATCGAACCCCCACCGTCCTTGATGAGGTCCTCAATCTCTTTGCGCGGGCGAGAAAGCGTTCCGGTAATGACAAAAGTGCAAAGAGATAGAGGCCCATTCCCGAGGCTAGCTGTTAGTGGTGCTTGAGGCTCCACGCCAACAGCAAGCAGAGCGGCGATAAGCTCCTGTTTAAGAGCAAGAGAACTGGCAATGCTCTCCGCGCTTTTCTCGGCAAAGCCCTTTTGCTGGGCTATCTCTTCGGGTGTGGCTTTTTGGATGGCTTCCAGGTTGGGAAAGGCCTTGAGAAGAGATTCCCAACTCGTCTTACCAGTCCCCGCCACGCCCAGCGCGGCAAGAAAATCGGCCAAGGCTGGACGGCGACTTTGCTCAATATGGCGCAACAGCTTGTCAGCCATTTTTTCTTTAAACATCGGCATTTTCAGGAGTTTAGCCTGAGTCAAACGATAGAGGTCGGGGATATCCTCTATCAGTCCCAGCTCTATCATTTGCTGTAGACGTTTCTCACTCAAATCATCGATCCCCACCGTTTGTACCCAGTTTAATATGGACCGTAGTTTCTGCGCAGGGCATTCGAGGCGATTTTGGCAGATAAGGCGTACGCCATCATCCATGAGCTCATGGCCACAAGAAGGACATTGAGTTGGAATATGAATCTGGCCGCTTGAGGGCTCGATGACGGAAAGAAATTTGGGAATCACCTCGCCACTACGCACAATCTCGATTCGGTCCCCAGCCTTTAATTGATATTGCCTGACGAAGGCCGCGTTATGGAGCGTTACATTTTGAATTTTCGCGCCACTTAGTTCGACCGGCTCTATGACCGCAACCGGCGTGACACTCCCGAGTCGGGAGGTATCCCATTCAATCGACCAAATTTCAGCATGGGCCGTGGCCCCTTGCCATTTGAATGACATCCGATATCTGGGATGATGAGCCGTCATTCCTAGCCTGGTATGCTCCTCGATATCATTCAAAGTAAAAACAGCCCCATCTATGCCAATATCTCCAGACTGTATTTGTTTTTGTGTTTCTATCAGAAAGGCTTCTATCTCAGTATCCGTTTCACAAAGTTGCGGCTGGGGAAGTACGAAACCAAGCCGCCTAAGCTCATTCATCTTTTCGACTTCGGTATGCATGCCGGCCGCTAAAAGGGAAACATCCGCATCCAGCACCAGCAGATCGAAGGCAAAAAACGAAAAGTATTTCGCCAAATCGCTATGCTCGTTCCGCCCAAGAATACCCGCCACCACATTACGAGGGCTGCTCGGCCGATCCAGTCCGCGACGAACCATCTCCTCTGCTAACTGCAAGAACGAAGTCTCCGTGCAATAGAGCTCCCCCCGCACTTCGAGCCTGCTCAATCGTTCAAGCTGTCTAGGAACCGTGTCAACCCAGCGAGTCTTCTCCGTAACGACTTCCCCGTATCGTCCATCTCCGCGAGTCTTTGCCATCACTAACCGACCCTGTTGATAGACGAGACTGAGGCTGTTTCCGTCGATTTTCCAGGCTGCCATAACCGGCCTCTTGGCACGCCAACTTTCGAGCTCTGACATCAGATAAGTCTTTGCCAGCGAAAGCATGGGGATTTGATGTGCCTCCTTCTTCGAATTCTTCGTTCCCGGCCCACCTACTGCCAGCAACGCTGGATGCTCGGGATCAAGGCCTCTTAGCTGTTCTTCCAAGGCATCGTATTCCACATCACTGATCGCTGGCCTACCCAAGTAATACTGCTCACGATATTTTGTGATGTCCTGGGCCAGTTTTTTCACGAGTTCCTTGTTCACTTGGCAGCCCCCAATTTCTGCAAGATGAAAATGGCTTCTTCTCCTATAGCAGCGGGAATACTGCCGGGATAGCCCTCGGCTAAAGCAACCAAACCAAATCTTTCTGCTTGCTCAAGCAACCAAGGCCTTAAGTCCAGAGCAAAAGGTGGACCCTGCGGCACGAATACTTGAGTAAAAGGAATGCTCATAAAGCAGGCCCCGGGTTTCAGAATCCGCCAAACTTGGCGAATATAGTTACGCTGATCCTCGCCATCCAGGGCGCAAAGCATCGCTCGATCAAAAACGAGGTCAAAGCTCTCGGCTGCCAAAAAAGAGGGATCGAGGAAATCTCCCACTTCTAGCGTTAAAGAATCGTTTCCTTCATGACAATCACGAGCAGATTGAATCGCAAGCGGCGATATATCACAGCCAAAGACCTGCGCCCCCAAACGCAGAAACTCTGTTGCATCGTGAGCTCGGCCGCATCCTGGGATGCAAACCTTTGCTAATTTTACTTGTCCTGGGAAGACCTGTTCATATTGAGCGATGACAATCTTTGTCAGAGGGTGACTAGCTCCAAGATCCCAGCCAGTGCGCCCAAGCTCCCACATTTGTTGCCAGTCGGTGTGGCCCATCACAATGCTCCCCTTCGAGAATCTAGACACATGTGACTCTAAACCCCTTGAAACTCTTCATTCAGTGAGTTTCTTGACTCAGCAACACGGCCACTTGCGCCCTCGCTATCTTTGCACTGGCCAGCCAGCTCGTCAAGGTTGCGATAGTCGCGAGTACCGTCAGGTTCAAGAGCCAGGACCAAGGTACTTGATGAACGATTAAGTAAATGGGGGCGGAAAGAATTCCTCCCTTATAAGGAATGCCAAGGGCATTGACGGCTAGGGTTAAGAAAATGGTTACCACAAGCCCGCCCAGACAAGCACTCAGCGCCAAAAACATACCTTCAAAAGCAAAGAGAGTTTGAATATCTGTCTGCCGAAAGCCAAAGCTTCTTAAGCTACCGATTTCTGTGGAGCGCTCATGGATGACCCGCATCATCGTGTTTGCTACCGACATCAAGGAAATGGCTGCAACGATAACCATGAAAACATTGCGGAACATATTCAAAATCTGCTCAGCCCCGCGACTTAAGGTGCCAAAACTATGCTGCCGCCAAGGCACTGCTTCCAAGCGACCCTCCTTAGCGAAAAATCCCGAAAACATCTGCAAAAAGGTCGCAATATGATCTTTCTTATTGAGGGACACACTCATCATCGAAATATGATCGGTATCGAGCAGCCGTTGGGCATCGGCCAGCGACATATGAATCGCCCGACGGTCCACGTCACGCAAGCCCCCATCAAACATGCCTAACACTGGCAAACGATGGGTATTGATCTGCGCATTCATGGTGGAGCTCGTCAACACCAGCTTATCCTCCGCACATTTGTAACCCCTCACCTCTGGGATGATGCCACCTGTGGGGCGAAAAACATTCTCATTGGACTCTGGCAAACACCCCACGAACGAACCCAAACCTTGCCCCAAAACGATCCCCTGTACGGGCGCAAGATGCAGCGGCGTGCCCGCGACGGTATTCCAAGCCCAACGTTCACCACGGGCCGAGGCCCCTTCCTTGAGATCATAGCCTTGACCGATAAACATCGCCTGGCTCGTGGAGTTGCCAACCATGCCTGAAACATGCAAAAAGCGTACGAGGTCTTGGATTCTCACACCTTGCGAAAAAGCTGTGGTTTCGTCTTCTTCATTGGGAGTACCCAACAAGTCCTGTTGATCAAAAAAGTCCTGGAGAGCTCGTTGGTCATCGGCGGTTAGGGTAAAATTCCAGAAATCTTCCTGCCAGCCCTTATCCGCGTCCTTACGCTGTATAATGACATCTCCCAACATCCCCCTGCGGGAATAGCCGTCTTCGATTTGGAAGTATAATTCCTGGATAAAACCATCAAACAAAGAAATCGCTGTAAAACTGGCGGAAATGGCAAGCATTGTCGCTAGACTATGACGCCAATAGCGCCAGAGGTTCCGGCGCGCAATCGTCAAAAGAATTTTTTTTCGCGCAAAACTCAGATCGAACCTCTTATCGTAGGAGTTGATTCACATTAAATAGCTGGTCCTGATGTTCCTCCGTTTTTGGCGAACCATAGACCAGGGACGTTACATTTTGGCTGTTAAGCGCATCAACGATGCGCATCTCACTCACGAATGGAAAGGATTTTCCTTGCAAATCTATCTTATTATCGTAGAAAAGCAGCGCCGTTTTAAAAAGGTCACCGCCGACCGTCAAGAATTCGGCCTTGATGCCGAGTCGATTGTGCTTTGCAATCCAAAAGCGAATCCGATCGTAGGTGACTTGCTTGTTCTTAGCCTTTAGCTCTAACTTGTAGGCGTCGACTCCATCCAGGGATTCCTCCCCCACTAGCTCTCCGTCATAGTCCCGCGCATAGCGCGTTGAAGCAATGTCACCGTTAGAAGCTTGACCCGTCAGTTTTTGGCGAGAGGAAATGCTTACCGGTTTCTTGATACCTGGTTTATAAAACCACATGACCCGGTCATTGAGCAGTAAGGTTTCTCCCTTGCTACGCGGCGGAAGGATTGCGACCGCCAGCGCATGGTCTCCCTTGGCTCGCACTTGGTATTCTACTTCGCTCGTACGCCCCGCCTCGGTACTCTTTACCTTAACGGTCCAGCTCATGCCTCCTGTATGAGCCGCAGCCCCTCTCGCTCGATCCGAATCTGCTAATAACTCAGCAGCGCTGGGCTTCGCTTCCGGAGTCACTGGCGCTTTGGGATTCGAAGTCAAGGTTTCACCTGCCAATACCCCTGGAAATAAGGTAAAAAGAAAGGCAAAGATTAAACGAGGGACCCGAGGGTAGGCACATAGGGATGCGAATGTTCTGCGAAAAGGATTCATCGGTTTCCACTCTCCATAAGGTATAGGATTGGTTGTCGGAAGGAACGAAAAGCTGCCACGAATGTCGAAGTCATAACCAGGGTAAAAACCACCAGCGACAGCCAAAGACTGATCCAAATATTGGGCACTAAAAGTAAGGGTATGGGACTGGAAATGCCTGGGGGTTGGTAGCGTAAATCCAGGCCATTGACGAATTCCATCGCAAGATAACCTACAAGAGCGCCAAAGGCTAGGGATGCGGTTGCGAGCAAAGCGCTTTCCAGCATATAAAGACGCATCACGGTCGTCACTTTGAAGCCCACCGCGCGCAACATGCCGATTTCTCGTCTGCGATCAAGAATCGTTAGAGTTACTGCATTGACAATGGATAGGACGATCACCAAAGCCATCACCGCGCCGATAAATAGCGACATCGTATATAAAAAGCTGATCGTGCCACTATAAAATTGGTTGATGGCCTCATCGCTCCACAAATAGATTTCCACCTTTAAACCTGCTGCCGCCAATTGGGCTTGCAACGCCTCTTTCTTCCGCTCTAAATGCCTGACATCCTCAAACCAAATCGTCATAAAAGACACATTGTCTGTCGCAAAAAGATTCTGCAACAAAGACAACGGCGCAATCAAGCCGGTGTTTTCATGCTCCACCCGACCAGAGAAATAGTGTCCCACGACCTCACCGTCCAGGATAGAAAGATGCCCATCCCAGGTATTGGACATAAGTTGGACATTGGCATCCTTGGAAAAATCTTCCTTGGCAGTCGGAGATTGACAATCAGGCAGGGCCAGTTCTTCACCCTCAAGCCCTGTATGTAAGCTTTGCAACTCCTCATGGGTCTTGGACTTCCCTAATAAGCGCGCCAAGCCGCTGGCAAGGAGAATGGGTCCTT
>JBIKVD010000022.1:0-23386 GCA_044357055.1 Oligoflexales bacterium
GCACGATCGGAACTCGCACCCACATCGGATTATCTGCATTTTGAGCGTGTGTATGGGTTTAATCAGGAGGTAAAAGAGTGGCATTACCCTGGTGATATCGAGATTGCTCGGGTGCGTGGGACGAAACTACTCTTTGTGAACCATTTCCGAGATTTGGTGAAATGGCCGCGGGATCAGGTCTTTTTTGGCGTGGCAGTAAAGTCTCTGGACGGTGTGCCGTGGTACCGAGAAGTCACGGATACCAGTGCCTTTGCCAGCTACTATCAACTGGCCGTCAATAGTGACGGAGTTATGATGAGCTGCTCGTTTTATGGAAATTCCGTAATCCGCTTGGCAGTAACGCCGGGTGCTGATACCATATCGACCAAACGCATCGATTAAAAAAAGCGAATTTTCCTTATAATTATCAAGAAGTTGTGACTTTTAGGCGACCGTCATGCAGCTAAAGAGAATTGTTTTGTCAGGATTTAAGTCGTTTGCAGATAAATTGTCGCTCGACTTTGACGATGGCATTACCGGAATTGTCGGCCCCAATGGCTCTGGGAAAAGCAATGTCATCGATGCTGTGCGCTGGGTCATGGGCGAGCAGAATGCTAAGAATCTTCGTGGCGACAAAGCTACGGATATTATTTTTGCCGGCTCTGAAAAACGTAAAGCCTTGGGCATGGCCGAAGTCTCACTCGTGTTCGATAACTCCAAGGGCTCAAGTTTTTGTCCCCCAGAGTATCGGCATGAGCCCGAAATTACCGTTACCAGACGCCTATACATAGACGGCCAAAGAGAATATTTGATCAACCGCAAGCCTTGTCGCCTCAAAGATGTGGCGGATTTTTTCGCCCTCTCTGGCCTCGGTGGCCGCAATTACTCCATGATTCAACAAGGGCAAGTCGATCGGATTTTGAACAGCAAGCCCGAAGACATCCGAGAAATGTTAGAGGATGCGGCCGGAACTTTGCTGTACAAGAAGCGAAAAATAGAAGCCGAGAAAAAACTCGAAGCCACGCAGTTAAACCTTTCGCGCATCGACGACATTTTACGAGAGTTGGAGCGGCAAAAGGATTCCCTAAAGGAACAGGTAGATAAAGCCACGAAGTGGAAAAAAGCCAGCGATGAGCTCCGGGATGTCGAAATCCACTATTTTGCTCACAACTACCGCCACTTTCATGACGAAAAACTCAAGCTTGAAGTTCAGCTGACAGGCGAAAGCGAAGCCGAACTCAAACTAATGCAAGAAATTAGCGAACTGGAGCAGCGACAGTCCTTGTTAAACGAGGAACTTGAGCAAGCCAGCCCGGAAATTCAAAAAATCGCCGAGGAAATCGCCACAATTCGCGAGCAAATTGCGCGACACGAATCCGCGATGCTCAGTGCCATTGAAAAACTATCAAGCAGCGACCAGAGGGTCGTAGACATCCAAGAAGAACTCGGCGGTGATGAAGGTCAGCTCGAAAAACTGAAGCAGGACTACGAGACCGCTGCGGCCAAGAAAGAGCACGCCGACCTTCGATTGGCACAGTTATCGGATCGGGTAGAAACGCTCAATGCCGAGCTCGAAAATATCGAAGAGCAGGCCCGCACCTACGACAGCAAATTCGACGAATTCAAGGAACAACTGGAAAACCTCTCACGCTTGCTGCAAAGCAACGTCTTGCGCCAGGAATCCCTACAAAGAGAACTGCGCCAGGCCGCCAGCAAGCACGATGCTGCTTTGGATCGGTTGGACGGACTTGAACTTGACTTGCAAGAAAGCTCTTCCTGGTTGGCCGAAGCCGAAGCGAAACTGACTGCCGAAAAAACGGGCTTATCGACCGAATTGCAGCGAAAACACCAACTCGAATCCGAGCTGTCTCAGGTTCTTGAGGACTTGGACCAGAAAAAAACCAGCAGCCAAGAGCTGCGAGAAAATGCGGTTTCCTATCGCACGCGCCTCGACGCCCTCAGCGAAATGGAAACCACCAGTCAAAGTTTGCAGGATGTCCTGGCTGTCCTGGAAACGATCTCTGGCTTGGAAGGCGAGTTCGCGGCTTTGCCAGACCTTTTGATCCTTACCGAGCAGGCGACCCAACTGCCGCCAGCATTCTTGAAGGCCTTTGATCGTTGGTCCAGTCGCATCCTATTGCGCGATGAGTTTTCCTTGCGCAAACTCTGCAATGCGGCGGCGGATGCCGAGCTTTCGGATTTCGCCCTAAGCCTGCTTCGTTCGCCCAACGCCGCGAAAGAACCTGGGGAACTCGGGACCGGGTCCACTTCCCTTGCCGAGCTGAAAAGCTGGGCCGCCAAACACCGCTTGGTTGCGCTTTCGGACTCTATTCGCGTCAAACCTCATGCCCTTACCGCTCAAGACCTCATTGACCGCTTGTTTTTACTGCCCGAAGGGCGGCTACGAGATGAGTGCCTGAAAGAAATGCCTTTCGGAGCCGTTCTCTTCGATAGCAGCGGTCTGGCAAGTCTTAACCCCGGGGATTTTATCTTCACGGGCAGAAAATCTGCTAGCGGCGCGTTGACGCGACGTTACGAAATTGAATCTTTGCAAGAGAAGTTACAGATCAGCGAAGGTCAGATTAGCATCCTCGAACAGGATATTCGCTCCCTGCAGGTGAAAACTCAACAATTGAGCGAGGCCACCAAAACCATCGATTCAGGTATGGAGAATCAGAACCAGAATCTGATGGAACTCATGGCCGACTACCAAAGCTACCAAAGCCAGGTGGATCAAAAGAAGAGTTTTATTTCCCGCACCCGCGAAGAAGTCTCTGAACTGGAAAGTGCCACCTCTGAGTTCCAAACGGAATACGACGAATTACTCAGCACCTACGAGGCCCTCAGTGAAGAAAAGCGCCAATACGAAGGTGATTTTCAGGAACTAAAGGACCAGGCTGCCGACATGATCGACCGCCGCTTGGAGCTTAAGCGCCTGCAAGAGTCCGCCAATCTAGAGATCGCTGGAGCCAAAGCAAGCGTTGAAGGCATCGAGCTCAACTATCGAACCATGCGCGAGCAGTATCAGGTCACGGAAAATCGAGTCCAACGCCGCCGCGATGAACTCAGCAAATTGCGCGAAGCCATCTTGCGCTATCAGCAGGAAGAAACAGATGCCAAGGGTGCCATCGAACAGCTGGTTCTGCGCCGAGAGGATAAACAAGGAGAGCTTATCGGCCTGCAGGACGAAAATGCAGGATTAATCGAAGCTCTTAGAGTGGTAGAGAACGGTATTCGTCAATGTCGCAGCACCCAAGATAAGAACCAAAAGCTGTATTCGGAGCAGAAAATCCGTTTGGAGCGCGCGACCATTGCCATCGCAGGTGTGATCGAGCAGGCGATGGAACGCTATCACCTGGATATTACGACTTATGCCTTCAAGCCCGATGAAGATTTTGATGCCCAGGCCGCGCATAAGCAGACCAATCGTTTACGGGCTCAGATCGAAACCATGGGTCCCATCAATATGATGGCGGTCGAGGAATACGAAAACCTGACGAAGAGAGAATCATTTATCTTCGCCCAGAAAGACGAAGTCATCTCCAGCATCCACCTGCTAGGGGACGCTATCGAGGAAGTTGCGGAAACCTCGAAAGAAAAGTTTATGGAGACCTATTTGCTGGTCAACCAACATTTCGGCGAGTTATTCCCCATCTTGTTCCGCGGTGGTGAGGCTCGCCTAGAAATCATTGATCCTAACAACCCCCTCGATAGCGGGATTGATATCATTTGCCGGCTGCCTGGGAAGAAGTATCGGAAAATGAGTCTTTTCTCTGGCGGTGAGAAGGCCCTAACGGCCATTTCGCTTATCTTTGCCTTGTTGAAAACGAAGCCCACCCCGTTTTGCTTTCTCGATGAAGTCGATGCTCCTCTCGATGAAACCAACGTCGGTCGCTACAACAATGTTCTGCAGGTTTTGGCAGATCGCTTCCAGTTCATCGTCATCACCCATAACCGCCGCACCATGGAAGTCTTGGACACCCTGTATGGTGTCACCATGCAGGAGCCGGGTGTATCCAAGGTCGTCGGTGTGGATATGAATCGTGAGCTTCCCGCCCACTTAAAGAAAGCCTTCAAGGAAGACCCCCGTCCGGTTGAAGGCGCCAGTGTGCAATAAGACCCCGTACAATAGGTAAGTGTGCAATACGCTAGCGGCAATGCGCTGTGCATTATCCTCCAAAAATGATAGGGAATTTCTGTCTTCCTATCCGAAAGCCAAAGGGTGATGCTGTCCAGCTTCGCACCCACGATGTTATGATAAGTACCACAATCAGTCTTTTTTGCTTCGTTCACGCAAAATGAGGAAATCTGAGATGAGTCATTCCCACCCAATATTCCCATTCAAAGGATCAAGAACCGCCCTCGTCGGTAGCTGGCTCTTGGCATCACTCTTAGTCCTCACTAGCTGCGGCTCAAAAAGCAAGCAGGCCGCTGGCGGGGCTAGCGATGACCCTACCTTGAAAAATGATGGTGCACTGGGTCAATGGGAGGGGGACTTCAGCAGCCAAGGACTTTCCCTCACAGGTCAATTGATAAACCCCGTGAGCGCCAAACTCAATCTCCATACGGATCAGCGCTTTCGCTTCGAGTTTGCAGGGCAGGCGAACAAATTTGCTCAAGGAACTTATGCGCTATTCTCTGATGAGGTCACCTTCAAAGTCAGTCAATCGAATTATAGCGATTTTGTCGATGGCTCGGGTATCGTGATCGCGAAATATGAAATCAATACCGCAAATCAGCTGATTCTGCGTTTTGGCGAGAAACAGATTTATTATTTTCAACGCCCAGGCACGAATAGCTCGGACGGGTCTGCTGCGGGAAGCGAGTCCCCAAAGGATGGCCCTTCGCTTGTCAGCGATTCCGCAGGGAATGCCAACAAAAAGACTTTGCGATGCTCGGGCCCTTCAGACGCAGCCTTTGTCGTTGAGATCGATTCCAGCGTGGCCCCTCGCCGTTTTGCAGCAAGCTATAACGACGGAAATTCCCAACCTACCCGCTATAAGGGGACAATGGGTGATGGCTTAGAATCAGAATGGGATTTCGTCATTGAATCAAGGCAAAATGACAGACTGGAAGCGGAAAGCATGATCTATCGGGAGGTCGACTCGAGCTTAACGGTTTACCAAAAGGGTGAGCGCCAGCTAGAGTTCACATGCATCGCGTCTTAAGGATCATGGGAATTTGAAGAGTCGTTTACAGAGATACTTCAACTCGAATCATACCCAGCGAAGTATGACCAATTTCTGGATCCGTTCCTGTATCTTGAATAAACTGATAATCGGGTTGAATGATAAAACCCGGCAGAACGACAAAACGGTAGGATAATTCGTAAGCAATCTCTGTAGACCTCACATCGATGCTATTGCTGTCCATCAGTTCTTTAAAGTACCGCCCGTTTTTTACGTAAGCGATCCCGATTCCCAAACTATCATCAGTTCGACCTGGCAGCAGTCCGTGAAATAGCATCCCTGCGGTAGAAGATTCGCTGATTTGGTTGACGCGGGAATCCGCTGCACCATAACGAACAAATGAGGAAATATCGTCAGTATGGAGATGATCAATCAAAACATAATAGCCACTATTTGTCCGTTGTGTCGCTGTATCTGGCTCTTCTAGACCACTTTCACTAAAAGTGGACTTCGATAGATGATCAAAAGTTCTGGTATAGGTCCAAAATCCAAATCCGATTTTCATGGGCCCATGCGCTTCTGGAATGGCGCTGTAGCCAAATTCGCTCACTAAAAGCAAGCCGTGATCTTTGTTGAGAGGAAAGTGTGTACCGCGCGGTCGCTCCGGGTCTCCCGCCTGAGCATTGAAAACTGCACTTTGCATGTAGAATGTTTCCACAGGTTTTACTAGCAGTCGCGCTGCAAGGGCCGTATTAGGAAAAATTGATGGTCCATTAACCCCCGTTTGGGCCAACTCATTACCAATTCCAAAACTTGCGTTCAAAAAAACACCAGAACTATTGGTAACGTAAAATTCACTGTTTAAATCGTAGAGCCCAGCTAAAATTGAAATCTTATCTTCATAGAAATTTTGCTGAAGCCAAGCGACGTATAGTTTCGAGGTGGTCGTATTCGTCTCAATATTGCTTGTGCCCTGTAAATCACCGACCCTGTCTGAAAGGTGTGATTCTCTATTCCACAGTAAGTAAAAAAGAGCGCTAGCACCGGACCACCCAATGGTTTTTTCCAAGTCAAGCAGTGCTTTGATGTCTATATTCGCGAGATATTCTGTCTTTCTCTCATTTTTTTTGTTCAGCAGCCAAGCAAAATCACCTTTATAGACCATCTCTAAATCAAGACCATAACTACTGAGCCAGGATTTATTCCCCATCCAATCTGCAAGAAGTCGATGTTGATGATTCGCATCTATAGCGCCGGCCTCTTCAGCTGGTTTTCCGGCTAAACTTGAAGTGTCATCCATTCCTGAATGACGACCATATGCACTTGAGATGCTAATCCCTAAAAAGACGGAATAGATAACTCCCCGCATTTTGCCCCTCAACATATCGGCCACCATTTTAAAAAGTACGCGGTCAATCATTCTCAGACCATCCAACCAGCGTTCAGTAGAAGCGTCTTCATAAATTTTGCTTGGTTTCGGCGGGACACCGTTAAGCTTAAGAAATGACACCAAAATATGACCATAAGAATCTTTGCCTTGAACTTTGCAGGTCCTCACCTATCCGAATCTTAAGATAATTTAATTACTGACAAATTTGCATCTTAGCCACTGTGAGAATATTCCGACATCATTTTATCTGAATGCTCCAGGAGGTTTCTCAGATGACTGTGAAGCAGCAAAAAACCATTAGTTCTAAACTCTGGCTACTAAGCTTTGGTTTACTATTTAACCTCTTGATCATCGCAGGGCTGTCCTTATGGACCTCAGGAAGATTAACCAAAGAGCTAAACCTAAGCATGGACGTTCTACTACCAGCCGTACGTAATATGACTTTAATCGACATGATGCATGACGGAATACGGGGCAGTGTCTTCTATTCCATAATTATCTCAGGCACGACAGACAAGGCTTCAATTGATGAAGCCAGACGCGATGGTCTCGAGTTGATAGACAATATGAAAGCCTATGTTGACAATCTTAAGAAACTTGACCTACCTCCTGAAATTCGAGCTGCCATTGATCCGATGATTCCGACATTATTAAGTTACGAAGATCTTGCAATTTCGATAACGAATTTAGCTTTAGACGGGCGTTTAGATGAAGCGAAGTCTCAGCTTCCGGAATTTCAAGATCAATTTGAAAACTTGGAAGTCCTATTAATTAAGCTTGGCGATCAGATAAGTACAGCTGCCCAGGTTGCTTCCGATGAAGGTCATAAGTTAGTCAACTATGCTGAGTTAACAAATAAAATTGTCGTCGCTATTGGTGTCATATTTGGCTTATTCTTTTGCTGGCTAATCATCCGCAAATTGCAGAAGTCCATGACCTATGTCATACATGAACTATCTAGTGAAGCCCAGACCGTCACCCAATCTGCTCGTCAACTAAGCTCTACGGCTCAAAACCTTTCGGCTTCTTCATCCCAGCAAGCAAGCGCTTTGCAAGAGACTGCAGCCTCTGTTGATGAAATCACCGCAATGGTCAAAAAAACAAGCGACAACGCCAAGCAGCTTGAAGTTGCGGCTGGTCAAAGTCATCAATCCGCGTCTAAAGGACAAGAAGCGATCTCTCAGATGTTGTCCGCCATGGATACCATCAGTGACAGTAACGTCAGGATCATGTCTCAAGTTGAAGGAGGAAACCAAAAAATCGCAGAAGTAGTTAGAGTCATCAGCGAGATAGGCATGAAAACGAAGGTCATAAACGAAATTGTTTTTCAGACAAAGCTACTGTCATTTAACGCTTCCGTTGAAGCGGCTCGGGCTGGAGAACACGGGAAAGGTTTTGCTGTTGTGGCCGAGGAGGTTGGGAATCTAGCGCAAATGAGCGGCAACGCCGCCAAGGAAATTGCGGATATGCTCAGCTCCAGCATTGCTAAGGTTCAGGGAATCGTAAACGACAATAAGCGCTCCATTGAAAATCTTATTCATGAAGGTAAGGAAAACATATCCACTGGAGTTATCGTGGCAAGACAGTGCGGCAACTCTTTGCAAGAGATCGTTCGATATTCTTCTGACGTTAACTCCATGATTTCGGAAATAACCACAGCAATCCAAGAGCAAAACCTGGGTATTCAGGAGATATCAAAAGCCATTCAATTGCTAGACCAATCCACCCACGAAAACTCAGCGACTTCGCAACGAACATCGCAGACATCAGTGAGTTTGCTAAACCAATCTCAAGCTCTCGAAGAAATCGTCCGTACCCTAGAACAAATGGTTAGCCAAAAGACTGGCTCAAACCAGGATAAAAGCAAACCAGGAAACTCTCAGCACCTTCCCGCGGCCCAGCCAGTTAGCCTGTCTAATGTCATTTCCGTGCAATCTAGCGCAGCGATATCCTTGGAAAGTAACTCTAACAGCCCAAATAACTTACAAAGGCAATACCCGCGCGCTAGTTAACCGTGGGTAAGGGTTACGCACCATCACAAAGTCATCCCCGCTTCTGAACCACTTGTCACCGACTCTGGAGTCCAGGAAAAGGACTCTGTGAGGCTCGGGCCCATTAGACGCAGCCTTTGTCGTTGAGATCGATTCCAGCGTGGCCCCTCGCCGTTTTGCAGCATGCTATAGCGACGGAAATTCCCAACCTACCCGCTATAAGGGGACAATGGGGATGGCTTGGAATCAGAATGGGATTTCGTCATTAAATCAAGGCCGAAGGCGGAAAGCATGATCTATCGCGAGGCCGACTCTAGCTTAACGGTTTATCAAAAGGGTCAGCGCCTACTAATGTTCATTTGCCTCGTATCATAATGGCAAAAGAAATTTGCAGGACGGGAGAAACTTGGGAACTGATTTCTATAGCATACCCTAGTTCCTGCATTTTACCTCTCCTCAATGTCACGGCAAGCCTGTCCAGTGCATACTTTGAACCCTTCGATAAACCTGTTGCGATCGACTTTTTGTGCATCGCTCAACACATTCGCTTGATTGCGCCTGCGGAGGAGACCTTCTGTACTGTTGTAATTGTAGTACTCAATGAAGCCGGCGTTGGCATAAGGGTTGGCTTCCGGCATCATGTCTTGCCTAACAGTTCCTTGATATTCCAATGCGACTTCGTGCCACTTGGGGTCAGCGTAGCGTACATAAAGTTCATTCGTGTCACTACTTAGGGTTCTCAAAGAATTATAGTCTGGAACATAATACCAATTTTTCAATTTCATTTCTCCGTTTTGGGGGTAGGACCACTTCGGTCGCCAGCTCTCTACAAGAAATCGTTTGCGCCATTGCAAGCTTTGGGTTTTGCCTTCAATCAGGGGTCGCAATGATCTTCCATCATAGACTCGAGTGTTTGTACCTTTTGGATTCAACCCGGCAAAGTCAGCAATGGTTGGAGATAGATCTACGTTTAGTACCGGGTGCTCGACAACACGCGGGGGTAACCCTGGAACATGAATATAGAGTGGCACGCGAATCGTGGCTTCATAGGGTACCATTTTGTTGCCAATGCGGTTTTGACCCATAATGAAGCCATTGTCGGAAGTAAAGATGACGATTGTATTATCCAAAGACAAAATCGCGTTTTCGTCATAAAAAAGATTACGAACCATCTTATCAATGGCAAGCATGGATTCCATGCGATCTAGGTGCTGCCGCTGCATATAATCCCTATTGCTTTTGGCATTCGCGCCAGAGCCATCCTTGCACGTTTCCATATCGGTCCATTGTTTCGTGATATATTCCGGTCCATTTTCCGTTACTTTGTTGTAATTGCCAGAGTTCAAGCTTGGCGCTCCAAATCGTGCAAAACGTGGAGTAAACTCATCAGAGGCCCGGAGACAGCCGCGTACTTTATTGGCATTTGATGAACAGCCATACTCGACTGGAAGGACAAGATTTTCATCCATGTCAACACGCTGGATCCATTGCGGGTGAATATTTTTCAGGTTGGGAACCTGCGGATTGCAGCCCCAGTGTTCGGATGGCAAACCGCCCGCAGGGTAGCCTTTTTTAGTGAGAGACTGGGTTTTTCCAGGAGGAATAGTCACACTGCGGTTATTGAGGGCACTGACATGGGGGATTGTTGGTGTGAGGTAGAGAAAGTAGTTTCTTTTCAGAACATCTTGTTCGCTATCAATGAATTGCTTTATAAACCCTTTCGTCTGATTGTATATGAACTGCGTTTGGTATACTGCCGGATAGTATGGATTTTGTCTGCCACCAACACCAAATCTTTGCATGACCGGGTAGAAAAATGCGAGCTGATCATGCATGCTGTTATATATAACGCTCCACATGTCCCAACCATCGGGAATCACTTTTTGTACCTTGTAGCCGTTGAGGTATTTTCCGGCAATGCCAGTTTTATATTTTTTATCTGATGACCGTAATTGTGAGGCGATTGTTTCAACATTGGCTTTGCCGTTTACATGCATGGCGTCGAACCCAGCCGTGCCATCGTTTCCGGTGATATTTTTTACGCCATGATTATGAGGATATTGGCCCGTTAAAAAAGTTGCGCGGGATGGGCAACAAACCGGGTCAACGACGAAGGAATTGTTGAATTTTGTGCTGCTATCAAACAATTTTGCCAAATAGGGGAGAAGTACATTTTTGGGATTTTGAGGATTTGGTGTCGTCAGGAGCCCATTGTTAGGCTTAATCATAAGTTCCAGGGTGGCGATATCGAGATCGTCCATCATGAGGACGACAAAGTTCACTGGTCCCCGAACAATAGCAGATCGTGAACTTGAACTTTTTTCAGCTGAGAATTGATGGTCGTCCTGGCTTTCTGTTTCAGATATTGCATTTATCACGGATGCATTCTCATCGAGAGTCATCTGCTTGCCATCGTGATCTTCAGTAGCCGATCTTAGGTCCACCTTTTCTTCCCCGCAAGTTGTGGACAACAAAATCATCAAACTGGCTGTTACAATTCTTTGCAGACGAGATCTTTGCATGCTATCACCCCGAGTTGTCGTCTAACTCACAAACTTAATGGACGGACCTTTTCATTGGATCGGCTGAGTGCCTGTTATTGTTTAATAATTATTTATAAGTAGTGAAAATAGGGAATTAGCTTCAAATCCCAAACCCAAATGAATACCTCCAGTCATCTGATTTTGCGTTCAGGTCTGCTAGGTTGGGAATTCTCGGAGTGATAACTTGCCGCAAGTTGGACGAAAAACATGTCTATCGCCAGGGCGACGATGGCTTAATGGTTTACTAAATGGGGTATGGGCTCGATAGAGTCATCGCATCGCATCTTAAGGGGAATTTACGTGGCTGGAGAAGGCCGAGCGTCGTAAGGGGGGAAGTAAGCGACTAAAGCCCAGAGGCTCTTAACGTTGGCTCAGCGCTGGAGCACCCTGAATTTGCAGGGTTTGACCTGGATAAATCAAATTTGGATTGGCAATTTGATTGAGGGATGCCAGTTCTTTCCATTTGTAAGCAGAGCCTAACAAGCGCTGGGCAATGTGGGAAAGCGTATCACCAGCCGTGACGACATAGCTTGTGCTTCCTACATTGCTAGTAGCATCCGTTGTTAGTGCTGGCGCTGATTCTTCTTTCGTCACCTCTTCATTTGCCACTGCGGGCTCATTTGCTTCCGTTGAGACGACTTCTTGAGTCGTTTCTGAAATTTCCGCAGCAGGTGCTGTTTCTGGGCTACTAAGGGCCGCAGGATCCTGGATCTCGTTCAAACTGAAAGAGGCTTCGCTATCGTTGGTTTCTGCTTGCATGACCGCTTGCTCGCTAAAATCCGCAGCGGCGTTTTCGTCTTCCAGACGATAATCGTCATTTTCATTAAATTCAGGGAGAGCCTCGCTGGTATCGACCCCATCAGCGTTTGCACTTTCCACTTCCGGTTCTGAAACGGTTGCAGTCACATCTTCGGTAGCCGTTGCAGCTTCTGCGCTAGGATCGAGAGCCTCTGATGACTCTTGGGAACCTGAAGATACACATCCAGAGAAACAAACAATGACAGCTGAGAACAGAATGGATTTGGCTACGAATTTCACTGGCTAGTCTCCTGCTAAATATGGATGAGAAATGAAATCAACAACGATTGAGGGAGCTTTGAGGCCCAATGAGGTATTAAGCAAGAATTGCGCCAGCGACACAAGAGTTGCAACTATTTGATTTTCGCAAAGAAAACAGAAGAAGCCCCTGTCAGGGTTTTAGACATTGTCTATTCGGAGATAACGGCGAAACATCTTGAGACGGCCATTTTCATTAGGGCGCGGCGTCCAAAGGCTTGTAGGGCTGAAAGAACTGGTTCAATCCCGCGGAAATACCGCGCACATCTGGGTCGCTCAAGGACACCCCATAATCTACGCGAATCACAAAACGATTGATCCCCGGCAGGACCACCCGCAACCCTGTACCTACAGAGCTAATGGCGTTATCGCTGGCGCGATCCCAAGCTTCTCCTGCCCAGCCCATGTCCTGGAATAAAACCGCCTGAAGCCAAACGTGATCAAATTTCCAACCGACGTAGCGAAGCTCCGTATTCATACTTATACTGCGAGGTCCATTCAGATAGCCATCCGGAAAACCTCTGACGGCATCAAGCCCCCCGACGAATTGCAGGCGGTCAAAGTGTGAGGCCTGGGATTCTACTCCCTCTAAATGCCAAGCGAGATTCCATCCACGGTCCCATAAGTGGAAATAAAACATCTCTCCCTTCCAGACCCGGCTGGGAATTCCGTCTCGCCAATAGGCTCCTACCTGGCCGATACCGCGGATACCATGCATATCCGTCACGAGGCTAGAGATGTCGTCAAATTCCAATTGTCCCAATAACTGAGAGTCCATGCTGGTCTCCTGCAAAAGGGGAGGGACCGCAAAATCCGTCGGATTATCGCCTTCAATCCATTTTGAGGGCCGCGCCCGGATCACCGACGCATCAAGCCCGATGCGTATGGGAAAGGGCAGAAATCGCGAGATCATTTTAGGCTGCCAAAAAAACGCTGGGCCGAGAAAAAGCATTCGTAGACGTTGACCTCGGTTCTCAATTTGGGTCTGCGAGTCTCCTGTACCCTCGGCTAGGAAAAGATCTCGTCGTCGACGGTCATGCCAGGCTTCGAGACTCAGACTATAGTCGCCTGTCAACCATCTTGGTGCTTTTGCCCATACCACACCCGCGGGCTCGGCATTTCCATAACGAAAAGCCTGGGCGCCTAACGTCCAAAGTCGGCCAAAAGAATGGGAATCGTAGACACCAAGCACACTGAAAGGAGTCCCTCCGCCGTAACCCGCCCGAAGAACAGGGATCAAAGTCCACTGCTCCTTGACGGTAATCCGTAATTCAAAAGTACCCGGTGCTGATGGCATCAATTCGGCCGCCGCCGCCGAAAAAACCCCGGTTGAAAGTATACTGCGCTTTATCGCGACCAAGTCCTCCTCATGCAAATTTTCTGGGGGGCGAACCCTGATGTACTCCCGCAACCAACTTTCGTTGGTGCGTGAGAGACCAACAAACGTGACCACGCTGATGGTGTATTCCATCGGCTTTGCATACAGGGTGTTAAGGGGAATCCGCTGGCCGAACCCCACGAACAAAACATTGCAGAAGAATACATCGCAAGAGAAAACCGCGCCGACCAGGATCGGCCAACACCATAATTTAGAGAAAGTGTTCATGATGGATCTTACAAGTAGGGATCAGGCTGCATGAGATAGTTGCAAACATAGTCTTTGACACCCTTACTTACGTCTGCAAATTCCTGTTGAAAACCCCCTACCTCACGGAGTTTCGTCAGCTCAGCTTCCGTAAAATATTGGTATTGCTGACGGATGGACATGGGCATGTCAATATAATCAATATCTGGTTCGCGCCCTATGGCTGCGAACGTCGCACAAGCCAGCTCTTGAAAACTCTGACTACGGCCGGTCCCGACATTGTAAAGTCCGGATGGAGCATTGGAGTTTTGTTGCATAAAATGGATCATCACTTCGACCGCGTCTTTCACGTAGACAAAGTCCCGCAACTGCATACCGTCAGCAAAATCTGGATTATGAGATTTGAATAGTGCCACCCTGCCCGTGCGTGTGATTTGTTGGAAGGCTTTGAAGACTAAGCTTGCCTGATCCCCTTTATGATATTCATTGGGCCCATAGACATTAAAAAACTTAAGACCAAAAAAAGCGGGGGGACAAACACTCTGCTTTAAAGCCCAACGATCAAAGCACTCCTTGGAAAAGCCATAGGGATTTACCGGCCGGTATCTCACATCTTCTTTTCTATCCGAAAATCCTTGTTCGCCCCTACCGTAGGTCGCCGCAGAGGAGGCGTAGAGGAAGGGCACTCCCGCCTTGGCACAATAGCTAAAGAGAATTTGGGAAAACTGGGTGTTTTGCACCATCAAGCGATCAACATCTTGCGTCGTGGTAGAGGAATTAGCTCCTAAGTGAAAGACCTGCTGTGGGGTGGGGAGCTGACCCGCGATGAGCCGCTGTCGGAAGGCTTCCCACGGGATATAGTCCGAAAATTGGTGCTTTACCAAATTATTCCACTTAGAGGAGTCTAGCAATTCATCCACTATCAAAATGTCATGCATGCCAAGTTGATTAAGCCGCGCAAGCAAGACACTGCCGATAAAGCCGGCTCCGCCTGTGATGACTATCATGATAATTGTTCTCCAAAGCCTGTGCTTTATTGCTGCGAAGAGCATAATATATAAATTCTGGTGAAAAAGCCCAGTCTCTGCGTTGGGGTTCAACAATTATTTGCATCAAGGGAGCCTCTGCAGTCATTCTGAGCAATCGCCTTTCTGAGAAGTCGTCATTCTGAGCACCTCGAAGAAACCAGCACCGCGAGATCTTGGTACCACCTCTTTTCTCACGGGGACGAATAGCTCAGGAGGAGTTTTGCACGCTGGAAGGGTAAAAATTGGGCTTTTGCGGCAAAATCTATTATCTATAAGAACGTCCTGGTTGGCACGAGGGAGTACCCATGTTTGGCATCGGATTTTTTGAAATCGTCCTAATCGCGGTTGTCGCCATCGTCTTTGTCGGTCCCGATCGACTGCCCGAATTCCTGCACAAAGCGGGGAGGTGGTATGTACAGGCGAGAAGAATGACCAACGAAGTCAGGGGGGCCTTTAATAACGCGATTTACCAAGTGGAGGAAGAAGTTCGCCAAGAAAAGGCTGCTGCTCTTAAGAAACTGTTAGAGGAACAACGCGCCATACAAGATAGCATTGGAGCGCTAGATCAGTCGCCGGCCGCAGATGTGAACAAACTTCATGCTAGTCACGAATACCACGCAGGCGATGTCCTGGAGACTTCGAGTCCGGATCAAGCTCAGGCCCGAGAATTCGGCGAAGATCATCCTTTAGAGGCCTTGCAACGGGAAAAGGTACCTTTCGACAATAAACCCTTTGATCAAAGTCCCACTACGATTGCGACTTCACCAGGCGATGCTGTCTTGGAAACTGGCGAAAGGCCGAAGGTCTGACAGACTGAAAAGGGAAGCTTAGCTTTGGCGATCTCACTATTGCCCATAAGCGCGTATTTTTTGCACCATAGCTTTAAGCTCTTCCTCGGAAAGAACCGCACCCCACGGCCCCATGGTGGCAGATAGTCCCTGGGAAAGACCACCATCTTTTATCACGTTATAGATCCGAGTATCGTCAACTTGGGCTTGCCAAGCTTTATCCTTAAAATTCCTTGGCGGTGGATTTAAGGCTGCCGCACCGGGACCATCGCCCGCTCCAGCGGCTCCATGACAACTAGCACAAAATTGGTCATATTTTACGTCGATAGGACTCTTAGCATCACCGGAGGCGGCGGTCGCAACTGGCAGCGTTCCATCATCTGCCAAAACCACGACAGGCCTATTGGCGACACGGCTCTCTTCCACTTGCTTTTCCCAGTCGGGAACTGGATTGTGCTGCTCCACGCACCCCAAATGGAATAAAACAACGACGCCAGTGCCAACAAATTTAAAGCCTGTGACAGCGAATTTAAACAGTCGATCGCTCACTTTTAATGCCATGGTTTCTCTAAGCTCCCGCCACGCGTATACAAGTGCCCTAAAGCCCTAGGTGCCACTATTCTTATGAAAACTACCCAAATAGGTCAAAGTAGACCCATCTTTTCCTTAATCTCTTTTAAGGTCAAGCCATTAATATCCAAGGTCTTAAAAGAGCTGGACTCCCCTTTTACCAAGGATACCGCAGAGCGGGCAAGACCCAAGATCTCTGCGACATAGCGAACTAATTCCTGATTTGCAGCCCCGGCCACGGGAAGTGCTGCCACTTTGATATTGATTTCCCCCTCGCCAATCCCGACAATTTGACTCTTACGGGCCCCAGGTTTCACACGCACTCGGCACCTAACAACGCCATTATTACGCTGCTCAAAACCCTCTGGCGACGCCAACCTCACAAACTTGCTGACACGCGCAGGTTCACCATTTCCAGCGACACGCTGGGCTCGTTCTTGTCATTTAAATAATAAAATTGTCGATATTTCGCTTTGAAATCCATTACCGCATAGTCCAGAACGAGCTGCAAGTGGTCATCGAGTTGCAAACCAAGACCAGTGTTTAGCAAGCTCTCCTCGATCGTATGACCAGACTTGCGGTCCACGCAAGCTCCTGCAACATAACCACCACATAGGTCGATACCGCTCAAATTCTCTGACTTGATCGTCCTGAGCTGATACTCCAACCCAATCCAATACCGGTCAAGGATTCGGTAAGATCCACTGAAGCCAAATATCTGGCGCGTCATAGTATTGACACGCTCAAGTGTCTCATCCTCCAAGAAATACTGGTCAGGATTCAAGCGCTGGCATCCCGCCGCCGGCAGAGACATCTGCTTCACTTTATGAAGATCGCCCTGGCTTATCCTGTGAAATCCTAGCGCCGCCTGCAACCCTCGAGCAGCGGGGTGTGTTCCATCCAGCGTTAAGGCAAAACCCAGCCGCTGCGTTTCGTATCCACCAGAATTTTCCCCAGTACCGAAAGGCAAGGAGAGACAATCCACATGACGTTTCTGCACATCGCGTGTTGCAGCAGAGCCATAAGAATTTCCATCCAAGGACATACCGAACTCCGCTTGCACTGCCTTGGCTGGTGCCACCTGCAGCCTCACGCCAAAATACTGTTGCACATCCTCATTTCGCAGGTTTTCCCCCTCCCCATTTCCCAGAAAAAAAGCGACGCGGCTATCGCCTAGAACCGGTAAATTATAGGAAATAGTCATGGCTGTCTGGTCCCAGGGCGTGGCGGACAAGGCGTTTGCCATGGATAGCCCGCTCATCGAAGGAAACACGACAGCACCCTCTGTTTGTTCCAATGCAAAGGTCAAGTTTGGACGGGCTAGCCAGGCCAAGCGGAAATCATAAAGAAAGAGACCGGCGTCAGGATCCAAAGCCGCGAACTGCTGTGAGGAAAGCATCCGAGCTTCTCGGGAGGGTTGGTAAAAGGGGCTTAACGCCAACTCAAAATTCACTCGCTCGGACAGGGGTTTGGCTATGCCCAGAACTGCTTTTCGTAAGGTAACGCAGTCCTGAGTCGAGCCCTTATTGGCATTAAAACTGTGGCTACAGTCTAGGGCCAGTTCGCCTCGCCAAGAACTTGCCTCTAGCCCAGCTGCCGCGGGCATTGTCTTCGGCACCTCAGCCGCAGCCACAGCTTCTGGCGGTGAAACTTGGGCGCTAAGCGTAACATCATGTAAAAGAAAGTTCATAGAACCAAGCCAAAGGAACATTCGCACCAAGTTCATCGCGTTATACGTCATGATTTTGACCAACCATCGTTTCCAAATTTTTGACTCTCTGTGCGACTGCCAACACTCTGCAATCGCCTCGACGCAAATTAAAGCATTAATTACGTATAAGATTAAGCAAAATATTTCCTTTTTGCCACCGACCCTTTGGCATCAAGCTAAGATGATGCCCCTTCCAACGAAACTTCGCCTATCTCCACAATGCCTTTAGCAAGAGGCACATTCCGCCTCTTCCCAACCAAAGATTGTGGCACAAATCTTGAATAGTATGCCCTGAGGTGAACTATGGCCGAAAAAGACAAAAAAGCAGATAAAGCGGAAAAAGCCGAAGCGAGTGCCGTAAACGCCACGCTTGCGGAAGAAGGCTCGGGTAAAAAGAGCAAGAAAAAAATCATTATCATAGGCTCGCTTCTGCTCGTAGCCTTGGGTGCAGGTGGGGGCGCGTTCTTTTTCTTGAAAGGCAAAAAGCCAAGTCAAGGCGCAGAAACCGCGGAAGCGGACTCCCATGGCACAGACAAAGCCGCCGATCCCGCTGCTAAAGAAGGTGATCATGCTGGGGAAAAAACTGCAGACGAACATAAAGGTGCAACAGACCCCAAAGCAGAAGATACAACCCACGCCAAAGATGGCGACCATGCAGCGGCTGATCCCAAGGCAGGCACCAAGGATGCGCCGGGTACTACCGCTCCTGCAACAAATCCAGAGGCCACTTTGGGATTCGGCGCGACCTATACTTTCAAGCCGTTTCATCTTAATTTAGGTAACCCACTTGAGAATCGCTACGTTCGCATCGAAGTAGCGGCTGAATACAAAGGTGGAGATCCACAAAAAGTTGAATTAGAAGCAAGGCTCCCTCAACTACGCGATGCGGTGATTAGCGTCGTGCAGGGAAAATCACGGGAATTCATCTTATCACCAACGGGCAAAGATCGCCTGCGTTACGAGATCACGACCCAAATCAACCAGCTGATGACCAAAAAAATCGAGAACGTCTACATTACGGATTTAATCATCGAATAATGGGGCCGACATGAACCAGGTGCTGTCACAAAGCGAAGTCGATGCCCTCTTATCCGCAGTGTCGGACAACCGCATTTCCGACGATGATTCGGGGAATTCCGATCTTGCAAGTGGGGTAGTCCAATATGATCTGGCCAATCAAGACCGCATCATCCGAGGCCGGATGCCAACCTTGGATATCATCCATGATCGCTTTATCCGCCTCTTTCGCGTTACTCTCTCAAACTCGCTGCGTAAAATGGCCAATCTCAGCGTGAATTCTACCGGTCCCTTGAAATTCTCTGAATTTATGAACTCGCTACCTTTGCCGTCCTGCCTGAACATCCTGCGTCTTGACCCCCTGCGTGGCGCCGCTGTTATGGTGATCGAATCAAAACTCCTTTATGCCCTGGTGGACAGCTTCTTTGGTGGCAATGACGTTCCCTATACGAAAATCGAAGGAAAAGATTTTACCCCCATCGAAATCAAAATCGCGCGAAGAGTGGTTCTGTCAGCCATTGATGACCTAGAAAAAGCGTGGGAACCTGTCTACCCACTACACATCGGATATAGCCGAACCGAGATCAACCCGCAATTTGTCGCAGTCGTTCCACCTTCTGATGTGGTCATCGCCACGACTTTCGACGTCGAGCTGGAAAAAGTCTCGGGCACTATAAAAATCGTCATCCCTTATGCCACTCTGGAGCCCATCAAGTCGAAGCTTTCGGTGGGATTTCAAAGCGAGCAATTAGAAGTAGACTTTATTTGGATCAATCGTATCAAGGAACAAATCCTCCAGACCTCCGCCAATGTCCTCGTCAAACTTGGCGATGCCCACATCTCGGTGCGTGACCTCATTAATCTGACCCCGGGTGATATCATCCAGCTCGATAAGGATGCCACCGCTCCGTTGGAGGTCTATGTCGAGGGCGTCCAGAAGTTTAGTGGTGTTCCCGGCATCACGAAGGGAAATCGTGCTCTAAAAATCATCGATGTGCTAAGCGATTCAAAAATCTAAAGCCGTAGACCTGTTATCCAAACCATTGAGGAGATGCAAATGTCAGATGAAGATCCAATAGGCGAGATGGATGACTTCGGTCTAGGACCAGATTTTGAGGACTCCTTAGGGGATAATGCTACGGCAGATTCCTCTGGCAGTTCGTCACAAAGTTCATCATCAGAGAGTCGTCTAAGCAAGACTGATTTTTCTAAGTTGAAGATGATTTTAGACGTACCGCTAAAAGTCTCGGTAGAACTAGGTCGAACAAAAATGCTGGTGAATGACCTATTACAGTTAGGGCAAGGTTCTGTCATAGAGCTGGATAAAATTGCCGGCGAGCCCATGGAAATTCTCATAAATGACAAATTAGTGGCAATGGGTGAGGTCGTAGTCGTCAATGAGAAATTCGGCGTTCGTTTGACAGACGTCGTATCTCAATTTGGTCTGAGTGATCTTAGTAAAGAATCTGCTTGAGCTGGGAACAAATGATGAAATACACAAAAAAAACATTCTTGATAGGCGTCTGGGTCTCCCTGCTGCTGCTTCCTTCCATAGCAGGAGCTCAAGAAATCAAATCCCAACCCGCGATTCTCGAGAGAGTGACGATTGAAGGTGACGAAAAGATTACGGCCGTCAACCTGCATTTTGCCGCAAATACCGACGCGAGCAAAATCGCCCAAGCCTTGACGGACCACGGTGCCTTTTTTCAACTCAATCTCACGGACGTAGAGGCCTTAGATTCCGGAAGATTCTTAGATGGATTTGGGCCACACATTAAAAAGGTAGCTATTTTCCAGGCGAAGGACGCTAATACTTCTATCAGGATTTTTGCCTCAGACAAGACGGCCATGCTTCGCCCCGGTCTCAAGGTAGAACCGATGATGGATAGAATCCTTGTAACCTTGGACCACTCCCTCGTCGCAAACAGCTTGCCTATCTATGGACCCGCAAATCTTGCGCCACCGGAAGAACCTGCTGGGGGGCTTGCTGCTGCAGTCACTCAGGACCCAAATCATCCCCAACTTACAGAAGCCACCCCTGCAAAATCCGCAGCAGGGATGCAAGACACCCTGCGAAAATCTACCACTCGCGCGGCATTGTTTTCTCTCCTGATGTTTGGGCTCTTCACGGTTTCGTATTTTCTCCGTGGCAAAACGAGGTTCTTTAAGCGCAAAAGCCCTTCTTCTGCTGCTCAGGAGCTGCCCACTTTTCACACCCTCGCAAGCCATCATCTCGCTCCAAAGCAGAAGCTGATCATTATGGAAATCTCAGGCCGCCGCATGCTTCTTGCGAGCACACCGGGTGGCGTTCAACTCTTAACGGACCTTGATGCAGCGCCGGGCATGAATTTTCAGCAACATCTTACGGCACTCATGGGTCAAATGAGTCAGGGAATGATTAGTGACGGAAGGGCGAAAGATTCATCCTTTCGGCCAAACCAAGGCCCCGCCCCATCCCTTGAGATGACGCCCGTGAAAAGTCTTCCAGAAGGTGCCAAGCGGGTTTTAGAAGCTATTAAGCAAAAGACGCAGAATGTCACAAATCATATGCCTTCTTCTCTGAGTTTTGCAGAAGTTTCGGGCTCATCTGATCCCGAAAATAGGCCTCAGGCAGCTAACGAGAAGGCTGGATCCAATCGCATGAAAGCGGCCAAAAGCGGCTCCAAGCAGGTCTACCTTCGCATCGACGACGAAGGTATTACCAATATGAATCAAGCTAAAGCCAGCAGTACTCCTGAAGACATTACCGCTCTGATCAGAAGAAAATTGAAGGATCTACCCAAAATCGTATAGGTGTTCATTTGATTATGTCTAAGGCAAATGTCCAGCTTTTCTCTCTTCTGGGCATGATTTTTGTCTTGCTCTTCCTTGCCAGCGCGCCGCTCTTCGCGCAGGAGTCGGGTGCTTTTGGCATCACCTTTCAAACGGGAAGTGAAACACCTGGCGAAGTGTCTCCTGCGATAAAAATTGTATCTTTACTGACCATTCTTTCCGTGGCCCCCGCAATATTGCTGATGATGACCTCGTTCACCCGCATTGTCATCGTGCTTGGCTTCATTCGCTTGGCACTCGGCACTCAAACTATGCCACCCAATCAAGTCATTATCGGTCTGTCTCTTTTTCTTACTTTCTTTACGATGTCCCCCATTCTTGACGAAATCAAAGTAAAAGCCTTGGACCCCTATATTGCACAGCAAATAGACGGAGAGATAGCCCTTACCTCGGCTATGGCTCCCGTTCGCTCCTTTATGTTAAGTCAAACGCGCCAGTCGGATTTGGGTCTATTCTACAAAATTGCCGGAATCGACAAACCCTTTCAGCCTAGCGACATTCCCAACTCTATTCTGCTGCCGGCCTTTATGATCAGCGAATTGAAAACCGCTTTCAACATTGGGTTTATTATCTACATCCCGTTCCTGGTCATTGACATGGTCATATCATCGATTCTTATGGCCATGGGTATGATGATGCTTCCGCCGACCGTTGTCTCCCTGCCCTTCAAGTTGGTTCTTTTTGTGCTCGTAGATGGCTGGGCTTTGATTGTCAATTCCTTGATGGATAGTTTTCATCTCATATTTTAGCCGATGGGGGATTTCTAATGACCGAACAAACTGTAATAGATATGGGTTTACAAACGGTATGGGTTGCGATTCAAGTAGCAGCCCCGCTGCTGATTGCTACCCTGATCATCGGTCTTATCATCAGTATTTTTCAAGCAGCAACGCAGATCAACGAGCAGACTCTCGCATTTATCCCTAAGATCCTGGCGATGACAGCAGCAGCTGCGGTCTTTGGGCCTTGGATTATTCAAAAGATGGTCAATTTCACGATCAGTCTCTATCAAGGAATCCCAACGATCACAATGTGATGGTTTCGAAAGTAGTGACCTATGCCAAGCCTGATCATAAACCTGGGAATGCTCCAGTTCGAGACCTTCGCGCTGATCTTCGTCAGAGCAAGTTGCATCCTCTTTGCCATTCCCATTTTTGGGGAGCAAGGCACGCCTTTACGTTGGCGCCTGCTTTTTGCTGCTGTCTTAGGTCTGGCGTTTTCTGCACTCATAAGCCCTATCACCAATGTCGCGGCCTTTAAAGATGTTACGACTTTCGGCCTTGCCATCGCCAATGAGGTCCTCCTTGGAGCTGTCTTTGGTTTTTCTGGTCGCCTATTCTTTGATGCCATTGTTATGGCTGCGAGCATCGTAGGTTTTCAAATGGGATTTGGTACCGCAGATCTGATCGTGGGAGATGCTACCACAACGATGAATAGCTTTACGGCCCTGCATCGCACGCTCGTGATGCTTTTTTTCTTGGTCCTAAACCTTCATCATGTTTTTCTTGCTGCCATTTATGAATCCCTGGTCATCGTCCCCCCGGGTAGCGGCTTCTTGCTGGATCACAAGTTCACGGAACATGCTGTCACGATTTCAGCTGCGATGTTTCCCATTGCTGTGAAACTGGCAGCCCCGGTTATCGCGGCTCTCCTCTTTACCATGGCAGTCATGGGTGTCATGGCGAGGGCTGTACCCCAAATGAACGTTTTTATGATGAGTTTTCCCATCAGTTTTTTTCTCGGGCTTTTTGTCTACTTGGCGATGAT
>JBIKVD010000210.1:0-7729 GCA_044357055.1 Oligoflexales bacterium
AATGATCTTCTCGCTTAGTTTGCTTTTAACCTGATCAAATTGAATTTCAGCATCTTCATCGATGGATCCTGCCAGGCCTAACAATTCCCAACCCTCATGCTGTCCGAATTTAATTGTCAATGGCATCGCGCTCTCCCTCATTTCCCATTTGAACCGCGCTGGGTGGACGGTCGATAGGGTTTTCATCGGCAAGCGATCTGTGGACTTAACTCAACAAGAGACAATCATTTAATATCATAGGGTATTTTTGGTTTTGCGGTCTTAAAAGAGGAAAGGAGCTTGAGGCGCGACCGGGGAGGGACCCCGGTCATGATATCAGGACAAGTCCCCTAAGTAGGGATATGATTTCACCATCCGCCTTAGATAGTCGCCGTAACGGGAGCTCGTTTTTTGGTCAATAACCCCTTTGTCGGTCGCTGCCTTTAGTTGCACGTCGTAGGCTTCAAGGATCACGCCCATATTATAGTTACGTGACTCCAGCAGCTCGTCAATCGGATCGCCAGGAGTCGTTTTGGTGATTTCCCATTTCCCTTCTGGATGCCCGTAGACCTCAACCTCATTGATGGCGCCAAACAGATTGTGCTCATTCGCGAGACTTTCCTGATAGGCGCCAACGAGGAAGAAACCGATGTAATAAGGTTCGCCATTGGGCTTGTGCAAGTCCAGAACCGGCTTGATTTCTCGTTTGTCGATGAACCGATCGATGCAGCCATCCGAATCACAGGTAATATCCACGATGGTTGCTTTGTGAGAGGGCCTTTCGTGATGCCGCGAAATGGGCAGCACTGGGAAAAGCTGATCTATGGACCAAGCATCAGGAATGGACTGAAAGATGGAGAAGTTAGCAAGGTATTTGCTAACCATTTTCTTCTGCAAATTTTGGAACTCATCATTGTCACGAGATTCAAAAGAAGAAAAATACAGAGCCTTGCGGCAGATTTTTTGGAAAAGCTCCTCAGCGGCACCCCGCTCAGCTAAAGTCAAATATCCGAGGTTAAAAAGGGTGTAGAGTTCTTCGCGATACTCGATAGCATCATGATAGGATTCGTTGTAATTCTTGCGATTGATGTTATCTAGGATGTACTTCAGCTCCATCAGGCCCTTATAGCCTTCAGAGTCTGTCGAATCGATGTCTTCGTGAAAGACATTGCTGGTGATCTCTTCTCCCTGTACCTCGCGGATGTCCGTCACCACGATGGAGTGATAGGCAGCAATCACGCGGCCAGATTCGGTGATGATGTTAGGATGGGGCACGCTCTCTTCGTTGCAGACATCACCAACCACATAGACTGCGTCGTTAGCGAATTCTTGCATGGAATAGTTGGCGCTGGACTGAAAGCTGGTCTTACTGCCGTCGTAATCCACACCGACACCACCGCCAATATTCAAATTGACGGGAGCAAAGCCTGATTGGGTGATCTTCGCGTAAACGCGCGCAGCCTCTTTGAGGGCTGTTTTAAAACGCTTAATTTCTGTGATCTGCGAACCGATATGAAAATGGAGCATTTGCAGCCTGTTTTTCATGTTCGCGCTCTCAAGGATCTTAAGCGCTTCAATAACCTCAATCGTCGTGAGGCCAAATTTAGAACTGTCGCCTGAGGACTTTTCCCACTTGCCGGAGCCCTTGCTGTAAAGACGGATGCGCAAGCCAATATCTGGGCAATGCGGTTCCTTGGCGGCTTTGTCGACGATGCTGTAGAGTTCATCGGGCCCTTCAACGACCAAAGTGACTTTCTTGCCCATGGCGGTGGCAACAAAGGCCATCTCGATGAAGTCGTTGTCCTTAAACCCGTTGCAAATAAGGTGCGCATCATTAGGAAGCGCATAGGACAAAGCAGCGACAAACTCCGTTTTGCTACCGACTTCGAGCCCATAGCCAAAGTCTTTTCCAGCCTCAACCACAGAATCGATAAACTCTTTCCGCTGGTTTACTTTGAAAGGAAAGACACCCCTGTGCTTGCCTTGATATTTGTATTCCCGAACCGCGTCTTCGAAGGCCGTGTGCAGTTTTTTTAGCTGACAGGTGATGATCTGCGGAAACCGGATGATCAATGGCGTTTTGGTATTGGAAGCGTTACACCTTTTAACCACGTCGATGATTGGAATGGAGCAATTGGTTACGCCTTGAGGGTGGCAAACAATATTTCCCTTGTCATCAATCGCAAAGTAACCTGCGCCCCAGTCATCAATGCCGAATGATTCTCTTGCTTCGTGAATTTGCTGAATGCTCAACGATGTCTCTCCTTACGATGGTCTTGGGGCTTTCGCCATTTCGTAGCTTGGCGCGGTAGCCCTAAGCCAAGAACGTGATGAAATGTATTATGAATATGGATTTCTGCAAGGTAAATCTGCTCCTTGGCCCATCTAGCTCCCGGTCGGGTCCTGCTGAGGAGGAACTCCACAAGGTTTCGTTACCCGTTCTTGGAGCTTTCCTTTTAGATCATGGCTGGTTATGTTTACGGGTGGGCAGCGTGAGTTCCGGCACTCCGCAAAGCTGCCCTTGGTATCCACGAAAGAATGCAAATCAGGTGTCAAATTGGTGTCCCATTGCAGATCATAGCTGGCAAGTATAAGGGGCTGAAATTAACAGCTCCTAAAGGCATGCTGACACGCCCTACGAGCGCCAGGGTGAGGGAGGCCCTTTTTAGCAAATGGGCTCCCTTGCTGGAAGGTAGTCATTTTTTAGATCTCTTTGCCGGCTCCGGACTCATCGGCTTTGAAGCGGCAAGCCGGGGGGCCCAGCTCGTGGTGATGGTGGAGCAGAATCCTGCCGCCTTGCGGGTACTCAGGGATAACGCGGAACTTATACGTAAACGGGCTACGGAATGCCCCCCCGATCTCCAGCTGGTTGGCAACCCAGTCAGCCAGAGTCTTTTGCAGGGATTTGCGGCTGCGAGTCGCAGATTTCATCTGATGTGGGCAGATCCCCCATATGCTGAGGCCGAGAAGTGGTTACCCGATTTGTTGGCGCACTTGCCCAACCTTGCCGCTCCCGAGGCAAGATTTGTCATGGAAGTTCCACGCTCGCTTTCGCTGTCCGTAGCCCTGCCTAAGGGCTGGGAGTTTCTTCGTGAGAATCTGTTTGGCGATACAAAACTGATCGACTTTGCATGGACGGGAGCTTAGGCTTATCCAGGTCTGCCTTTGGACAGAGTGAGGATGTTTTAGGATGATGAAGTCCGCTAAAGACAAGCAGCTAAGCCCGGGGACAAGATCAGCTTTTTTTGCCGGCAGTTTTGATCCACCGACCTTAGGACATTTGGATGTTATCCATAAGGCGCTAAAAGTCTTTGACCAAGTGCACATTGGTGTTGCCTCGTCACCCAGCAAAACCGCGATGTTCCCAGCGGAACGGCGTAAGCAAGCTTTGGAACTAGAGTTCGAGCCGATCCCTGCGGTGAAGATTCACTTAGTGGAGCACCTAACTTACCAATACGCTTTGGCTGTCGGATGCACGCATTTGATCCGCTCCCTGCGAAATGGAACGGATTTTGATTTCGAACTGCAGATGGCCTTCGCCAATCAAGGGCTGAGCGAAGGTAAATTGGAAACTTGGTTCGTAGCGCCCAATATTCAGTACTTGCATATCAGTTCTACCTTGGTCCGAGACCTGATCAAACACGGGCAGGATTGCAGCGGTTTCATTCCCCGGAAAATCTGGGATAGTCTGCAATCCTAAACTGGTCGCTATGGTCCCGTTCTGAGCCGCTACCTTCGTCATACTGAACTTTGAACCGTCATTCTGAGCTTTGAACCGTCATTCTGAGCAACGCGAAGAATCTGGCCAAGCAGAGAGCAAATCCCGCCACAGGCAAGATTCTTGTTTAACATATTGAAATTATTTAATTTATTATCACCCTGCTTAAGCCGGTGCCTGGACATCCGATCCCTAAGAATCCGAAAATAGAAGCAATCTCGACCCTGGGGTGGTTTCTGACTTCTTGGAGTTGGTTTCAAGGATGAAACGTTCGTTCATATTGTTGCTTCTTTTCTTCTGCGGCTGGTTGCCCAGCCCAGCTTGGGGGCAATCCTTTGTGATCCTTAGCCATTCGGATCCGTATTTTTCCGTCTATAAAAATGACACTGTGGATTTGAAGGTCGAATTGGGGAAAACGAGCGCTGAACTTGTCAAAGTTCGCTGGGTAGCCTCTGGCAAAACGCTTTGTCGCCAAGCTATATGCAGCATAGATACTGCGGATTTTGAGGTGGGTCGCCACAAAGTGTTCGCGATACTCTATGATGAAGTAGACTCCCATTCCATTCGCTTCTCCTTTAATGTCCTGGCAACCCCTGAGGGGCGTCAACCGACGCAGGTCAGGCCAAAAATGGTGGAGTACTCAGGAGCCACGCGTCCCGATGCTGACTTGCCTGGTGAAAACACTGTGATGTCAGCCATTATTGGCAGTATCTACCGTTTCACAGCGAATGACTTAGACGTGATCCGCAGCAAGATTCAGACCGTGACTTGGCAAGAAAAACTAAGAGTCGCCAAAGACTCTTTGGGATGGATTCGTTGGAAGGAGTCCGACGAACACTTCTTGGCCGCCGCAGGCAAAGCCATTTTGCATCGCTTAGATACTGGCGAGCGTTTTCTTGTATTAGAGAATGGCATGCTACGCTCCCGTCGTCTCAAACGTCAAAGCGCCCCACTTTTTATCATGCCTCATCCGCAGATACAGATTGGTATGGACGAGATAGGTGATGCAATCGTTCACCGCCAAGCGGAGCAGGTAAAAATCTTCGGTCTAAGGGGTTCTGTCTATCTTGATGTAAGGGGTGAATCAGGAGAAGCATTCCAGGAAATCCGGCCAGGTCGCTGTGTCCAAGTCAGTATCCCCGCTATGACCATGGCGTCTTGTGCCTGGGATAGTGACTCCTTCGAAAAGTTCGTCACCGAAACGACGCCAGAGCTAGTCAATTTAGAACGATCCAGCTTAGCTAGAACGCCCTTTGCCCTGCAGCCGATTGATCTTGAGGCCAAGAGCGTGGATCATCTCCTTATTGGTGACCATATCTTGGCAATTCAAGCGATGCTTACAGAGCACAAAGCCAAAGGAAATACCTTCTTAAACTGGCCTGAGCTGGCCAATGCCTACTATGAACTTGGTCTTTTGCAGGCAGCTAAAGCCATCGTGGAACAGAGACCAAAATCCTTCACTGAGGGTGGAGAACATCAATTGATTTTAGGCAAAATAGCTTTAGCCTTACACCAGTATGATACAGCTGCGGATGCCTTAGACCAAGCCAGCTATAATTATGAGGAAGATCGGAATCTGGAATACTATCTTGGAATGGCCCATTTTCGCGCACAAAACAGTTTTTCGGCCCATTATCATCTAAAAATGGCCTCTTGGCTAGCAACCAACGCGAAGCAGCAGGATTCAATTTTGGATCACCTGCGCCTTCTCGACCAAGACACTTGGTTTAAAATTCGTTTTGCGGGCGGAGCCTTTTATGAGTCTCATGTCTATGGTCTAAAGCATTCCTCCACTGCGAACCCTAATGAGGCAAGTAAGGAAGGATTTGGCCATCACCTGAGCTACGGTCTCGATTTTAACTACTACTTTGGGGATCACTTTAAGGGAGATCTCAACTATTCTGGTGCGGGGAAGCGCTTTTTCTATCAGGATCTAGCCAATGCCCGACAGCAGTCGCACTTGTTACAGCTGCCAATGCAGTGGCAAATCTTTGGCACCGTGCAAGAAGATAACGGTTTTCGTCTGAACATTGTTCCCTACGCCCAAATGCAGAGTGTCGGACCGAACAGATCCCTGGATACTCTTGGTGGCAAGCTGGAGATGGCGTTACCTGGCATCGTACTCGCGCCAAGAGTCGGCATCGCCAAAGGCTTACATGTAGATCCCTTTCCCAATCGCGATGATGCTTTGAGTCCCATCACTTATCGCTATGAAGGCCGCTATGATCAATCCCACAGTTCGCAGGATATGCTCCTGGGATTGACCTGGATAAAAACGCGACAATGGTCTCTATCCTCTGATTTTTCCATGCAAAATAGGGTTTACAAGGAAAGTAGATCTGATGCTGACCTGGGGGCCACTCTGGATTACACAAGAGCCTTTAATTTAAGGACCAGCCTTCAAGGAGGTTTGAGCTATAACTTGAACAGCTCTAAGCCAGAAGCAGAAGCGGAGGTAAAGGATTCGATCCTAGGCCTGCATATTCATCAGCTCATTGCGGTGACGCCAGTGATGTTTCTTGAATTCTTTCAAAACTATGCCGTGCACGGCTCCGATGATGCCGACCGCAAATTCGAGAAAATTCAACTCGGTCTAGGCGCCAAGCTGGAACTCTGATTAACGGGCGCCGCCCTCAAGTTTTTCTGCTTTTAACTTGTTGACCTCTTCCCGCAATTGCTCGATAAGCGCCTGCTGCTCCTTCTTTGACTGCTCGAAGAGGGCCTGCTGCTCCTGTATGGCGCGTACTAGATGAATCTGAAGTGCGGAGAGGTCTGTATCCAAATATTCTGTTCCCTTAATCACTACTTTGCCAACCATATGTGGAAACACTTCGTTGAGCTCCTGGGCGATAAATCCAGTGATCATGCGTTTCTTGGTTTCTTCGTCGTAACCGCTTTTGTCGCTGTAATAGAAGGTACTTGGCTTGAGCCGCATGATTTTATCCAAGGATCCGTCCGGGAGCAGAGAAATATCACGCTTCAGACGTCGGTCTGAGTAGTTGACGAAAGTCGTGTAGCCGGCCGCTGCAGGCTGGCCGTTCACCGTAAGCCTGTAGGTACCGACCGGATCCGCGCCAACTCCTAGCGCTCCCTTGATAATCGTATTATGCGTCCCTGTCGCTAAAGGTCTGACAATATCGATAACGCTGTCCCAGCCATTCCCCGTGCCGGAGTTATAGCCACCACCAGTATTACAGGTGCCTCCGGCTTTAACATCCCGGCAACTCCACAAAGTCATCTTGTTAATGCTGCCTCCAGAGTCGCCATAACTCTGCCACATATAGTCAGAATTATAGGTGGCATTCAAAGTGTTTCTGATGGCGAATTTTGGTTGTGTGCCGGCTGCCGCATTGGCTACGGTGACGGCATTAGACCCTGACACCTCGAATGTTAAATTTGCTCCTAATTTTGCCGAAGTTACGGAATCAGCGGCCAGGTCCGCTGCGGCAATCGAGCCATCGGTGATTTCTGCGGAACCAATACCGTTGGTCGCGATATCTGCAGCGGTAATGGTTCCGTCTAGGATTTTTGCTCCCGTGATGGTGCTGTTGGCGATATCTGCCGCGACGATCGTCAAATCTGTGATTTTTGCTGAGGTGACTGCGTTTGCAGCAAGGTCACCGTTGGCAATCGACAAATCAGTAATCTCTGCGGTTCCGATACCGTTGGTCGCAATATCCGCAGCGGTCACGGTTCCGTCGAGGATATCGGCTCCGGTTATGGTGCTATTGGTAATCATTGCCGAAGTCACGCCGCTCACTGTAAGAGTTGGTGCTCCCGTAGTGCCGCCACCCGTAAGGCCGGCGCCAGCAGTGACACCCGTAATGTCACCCCCAGAATCTGCGTCCGCTGCGCAGGCCCAAGCTGTTCCGTTCCACTTCAGAATGTGATTGGCAGTCACACAAGCCGCAATTTTTGCGGCGGTTACGGACGCATTCGCCATGTCAAGGGTACCGATGGTGCCATCCAGGATTTCGGCTCCGGTCACCGCAGAAGTCGCGATATCGGCCGCACCAATGGTGCCGTCCAGGA
>JBIKVD010000211.1:0-7712 GCA_044357055.1 Oligoflexales bacterium
AATGACTCCCCGTCGTCAAATGGTCACTCTCGACATTAATGCGCCTTTTGCAGAAATCATGGCAAAAATTGGGAGCGCCCCACACACCTATTTCCCCGTTTATGAGGGAACACCTGACCATCTCATTGGAATTGTCTCCAACAAATGTATTCTTGACTCTATGGTCAGCAATCAACAACTTGAAATAAATCTTAAGGATTGTCTCGTCGAGCCGCTTTTTGTTCCGGAAACCATGGCCACCCTTAAGATATTAGAGCGCTTTAAAACGACCGGCAAACACTTAGCATTAGTCGTAGACGAATACGGGTCCACAGCGGGCATCATCACCCTAACCGACCTCATGGAGGCCATCGTTGGAGATTTGCCTGCCGAGCTGGAAAATGAGGTACGAGGATATGTCTATCGTGATAACGGCTCGCTTTTAATCGACGGTATGTTTCCTATTTACGAGCTGACTGGCCTGCTAAATATAAAGGATCCCCACGAAGACGTTGAGGGTGATTTTCAAACTTTGGGCGGATTCGTGATGCAAAACCTCGGACACGTCCCCATTGAAGGTGAACACTTTGAGTGGCAGGGTTTCAAATTTGAGGTTATCGACATGGATGGTCATCGCGTCGATAAGATTCTCATCACTCCTCCAGCCACTCCATAATGTTATTATTTTATATCTGGCGCAGAGTGCTAGGAGCGTTGGATCCTTAAACTTTTAAAATAGCGAGGAAGTTCCCTCTTGTTGCTAAGATTGTTTATCATCGCTTTTTTCGCGCAACTTGGCGCTTGCGGACCGCGAGGAAGTGAAGTCGAAGCCCCCCCGTTGCCAGCGGGCTCGCTGCAGCGATTCGAGGTCATTGGCGATTCCCGAGGCGGACTGTCTATATACGGTCAACTGCTGCAAGTGATGACCATGTCAGGGGTACCACCCTTTGCTGTCCACCTGGGAGATATGATTTCCAGTCCAGACCACGGGGATGAGTTTCCCGTCTTTGCGGGTGTGACCCATTCGTTTATTCCCCGGGAACGGTTTTATCCTCTCGTCGGTAATCACGATGCAAACGACCCTGATTCCTTTGCAGTGGCAAGGTCCTTGTTCCCGACGATTCCCGAAACAGGATATGATGCGAAATTATTTGAGAATATCTTTTGTGTCTTCTTAGCCTCAGAGGCTCCCAATTTGGTCGAAGAAACCATCGGTGCCGCCCAAATCGAATGGCTGCGGCAAAGCTTGGCCAGCCCGGAGGCCTTGAACGCCGCTGTCCGTGCCGTTTTTCTGCACCGGCCGCCCTTTCCCTTTGGTCATCATGCCAGTAGCCCCGTTACCAATGCTCTTGAGCTTCATCAGATTTTTCAGGAATTCCGGGTCAGTGTCGTGTATTCCGGACATGAGCATCTTTATGGCCACAGCGAAAAGGACCAGATCCACTATATAGTCAGCGGAGGCGGCGGTTCGCCCTTGTGGCAAGAAGCGGGAGCCAATGCCTTTTATCATTTTGTCCGTAATTCGCTGTTTGCAGATCGCCTATTTATCCAAGTCATTAGCCTAACGGGTAGAATCCATGAAGAAATCACCATTCCTCTGTAGTCTCAGTTTTTTACTCACCTCCCAGCTTTGCCACGCGCTGACCTTAGGTCTCAACGTCGGCGTCTTTCAGCCCAGCGAAAGCATCGTGCGTTCGGTTTTTGACGAAACGCCCTGGCATTTCGAAGCAAGGGCTCGTCTTCCGGTAGAACATGGATTTTCCTGGGTCGTCAGTCCCAGTTATTTCTTCCTGGAAAGTCAGGTGGCAGATTTGGAGAGCCGCATTGATTTCTACGCCCTGAATTTTGGTTTCGTGAGCACCCTGGGCCAATCCACCACATTCCAGCCTTTTGTGGGTGCTGGGTTAGGATATTTGTCCCTCGTGGGCAAACAGGAAAACGAAATCACCGGCAATCGTTTCAAAGACCGCACGAGAAATTCCTATGGCACCTATTGGGAAATTGGGCTGGAACTACCTAGCGGCATGGGTGAAACCACTCGCCTGCAGATCAAACTGCTGGACCAGTACATCGATTACAATCTCTTTGGGAATATTAATATCGGGGGCAAAGTCTTGTCCGCCGGGCTTCAGCACACTTTACCCTAAAATCCAGGCTCGCTTCCCCCATGGACTAGGTAAGCCCGCCCCATTGATGCCCCGTACGCTCCCTGTTAGCCTAAACACACGGGATGATGAGTTAAAATATTCCCGGGCCACAGATGATCAGGCCCAAAATCACCCATCATTTGAGACTATTTTGCTCATTTCCCAAAGATATTCTATTCGGCTACGGAGCCCCAATGTGGTTAGATGAAACGTCTTTGGGCACCACCGATTTAGCAAAAGAAGAGGGCGCTTTTGATCGGCTGGGCACCGCCTTGGAGCATGAACAAGACTCTATCCTTTATCTTCATAACATATGTAGCAACGGCACTTTTGAGTCAGAAGACAACGCGTGTACGCCCTAGTATACAAAATCACGGCAAGGATCATCGATGAAAATTTGGCTCACATTATTGCTTTCTCTCCTTGCTTACCACTGTCAGCACCGCCCCCAGTCTCAAGAAGGAAGCCACGAGAGCTCTGTACAGAAAAGCTCCTTGGCCACGAGCGTGATGGTTCGGGAGCTAGTGTCCATTCCTGCTAGCAAGCCTAATGAAATCACCGTTTGCTCCTACAACATTTCCTTTCTCGGCCATTGGAAAAACCGCAGAAACGAGGAAATAGCCCAATTGCTGGAAAATTGCCACTTAGTGCTGGTACAAGAACTCATCAGCCCACCTAAGTCTGTGATTTTCCCGGATGGTAGCACCATGGAAGCGGATGCAGAGGCCGAAATGTTTGCCACAGCTATGAAAAAAGTAGGATTTGATGGTCTTTGGTTAAGTCCTGACGACACCGGTCCCAAGCAAAACAGGATCAGCACCAATGCCTCCGAGTGGTGGGTTGCTTTCTATCGCAAATCGCACTTAGCCCCGAATTTAGACCACCCCAACGGGTTTTTAACGCGGGAAAAATCTGGCCCGACAAATCTGCTCCTCGCTCTTAACCCCATTCATAGTCGGGTGCCCTACGCCTTTTCCTTTGACGCTTTGGATCCGGTCAGCAAAGAAAAGATCAATGACTTTACGATTATTTCTGTCCACCTCGCACCAGACGATGGCAAGTCAGCCGCCCCCAAACGCATCACGGAATTTCGGGCTATCTTGCAATGGGTGGGCCGCATGATGAAGGCTCATAAAGAACGTGACTATATCATTGTCGGGGATGCGAACATTGCAAACTTGGCGGAATATTCGGCATTCTTGGGCAAACTCAGCCCTAAACTCGAAAAAAAGGTCGCCGCCCTTGAAACCCAGATTGGTGATCACCAGGACTATCGTGGAGCCGGACGAGCGGAGCTCGAAGGCAAGTTCTCGTCCCTGAATCAATCCCTAGTAGGGACGAACCTAAAAAAGAACATGCCCTACGACCATGTCTTTTGGATGCCCGAGTATTCGACCGAAGTGATCCCTGAACTCTTCTTGATCGACACCATTAGGCGCTTCGATAAGAACCAAGAATTAAGCCATAGCGACTTCTATCAGCGATATTCGGATCACCATCCTATTGGCTATGGATGGAGACTGACACCTGATGATGATTAAAAACCCGAAGAGAGTTTCGGCAGGATTCACGGGCGATCACGATGGGAAAATCTAGTCAGCTGCTTCATCAAAAGCGACTTGGTTGGTGCCATTACGGTTGGCAACGACAAAGCTGTACCAGCTCTTCGTTTGATCGACCAGCCACTCATAAGCGCTGTATTCTTGGGAAGGGATCAGTCCCTCACAAAAATCCTGGAGCTGATACACCGAGGCTTCCGGGTTGCTGTGCATCCATTCTTTTACCTGTCTCTTAAAATCGTTCGTATTAAACATAGCCTTCCTCTTGATGTGCTTCCGTTCGTCATGATACGGAAACTTGTAAAGGTCACATCCATCAGCTAACATCTGCCTATCGGTCATTTGTGCCTACACATTAATAAGTCAATGAGAGAACGCTAGATGGAAAAGCCTGGTCCCTACTTAAAAATGAGTGATTTTTTCAACATGCATGAACAGTTGTACGCAGAGAGATTCTCCCCAAACATTTTTGCCCAATTGGGACCATCGCTGGAAACCTGGATTTTGGCCCTACTCAGTGAACTTGGCGTGAATGAAGATCCCTTGATTAAGGGCAAGGTGAGTCCACTGGCTCATTTAGAGGGCGCCGTCTTTGTGGCTGAGGGTGCGCATATCGAACCTTTCGCGTATGTGAAAGGTCCGACTTTCATTGGCCCAAAGGCGGAAATTCGCCATGGCGCCTATATTCGCGGCGGCGTGTTTGTGGGAACCAAAGCTGTGGTGGGACACACCACGGAAGTCAAAGGATCGGTGTTTCTAGATGGCGCCAAAGCTGGGCACTTTGCCTACGTTGGCGATTCCATTTTAGGGAGAGAGGTTAATTTAGGGGCAGGAACAAAGCTTGCCAATTTCAAATTCCGCGGCGATGAGGTCTTCTATCGCGATCCCGATAGCAACGAACGTCAAGGATCGGGACTGCGAAAGTTCGGCAGTATCATCGGTGATCATGTGAATACGGGCTGCAATAGTGTCCTTGACCCGGGGACTCTGCTGCTGCCAAAGACGGCAGTTTTTCCTTGCAAATACTATCGCGGGACCTTGAAAGAAGGGTTTGCGCGCTAGCTTCAACCTGCGCTTACATATTGATTTCTTCCGGGTCCCGTTCCAACGCGCGTTATTTTGATTCCTACGAGAGTCTCGATTGCCCCCAAGAATTTCTGGGCCTCCACCGGTAGGTCACCGATCTGACCATGATCGGGAACCGGTCCTTTCCAACCAGGAAAGCTCTTATAGACGGGTTTGCAGGCTTCGAGGACATGATAAGAACTCGGAAACTCCTTCAATTCCCCCAAATCCGGGTGATGGTAGGCCACAGCAATCTTAAGCTCAGGCACATCGGAGAGAATATCTAATTTATTCAAGTACAGCTCATCGATGCCATTCATTCTGTTCACATAGCGCATGGCCACGGCATCAAACCACCCCACCTGTCGCGGCCGCCCCGTAGTGGCGCCAAACTCATGACCGCGCGCCGCGATTTGCGCGCCTAACTCACCTTTAATCTCTGTGGGAAAGGGCCCCTCGCCCACACGGGTGAGATAAACCTTACCGATACCTATCACTCTTTTGATGGCTTTATGGGAAAAGCCGCTGCCAATCATAACGCCACCCACTCCGGGATGGGACGAAGTGACGAAAGGATAGGTGCCAAAATCTAGGTCCAAAAGGACACCTTGGGCGCCTTCCATCAGGATATGGCTCCCTCGCTCGAGAGCCCCTTGCATGAGACTTTCGGCGTCACAGGCAAAACGTCTCAGCATCTGTCCTGCACTCTCCCATTTTTCCCAATCTTGGGGTTCTCGCTGGCGATGGGCCGAAAAGTCCGCATCCCTTTCCATTTCCCGCAGCCACTGCGATCTCAGGTCGGAATCGATATACTGCTCGATGCGAAGTCCGCGACGAGCTGCTTTGTCGGCATAGGTTGGGCCAATGCCTTTCTTGGTGGTGCCAATCGGGGACTCGGATTCTGCCTCACTCTTAGCATCTAAATAGCGATGCCAAGGAGAAATCACGTGGGCACGATAAGATAACCAGAGAAAGCGTGGATCGATGTTTTCTGTCCAACGTAGGCTATCCATCTCTGCCAAGAGTTCCACAGGATTAATAACCATTCCCGCGCCAAGGACACTGATTTTTTCCCTTAAGAGGATTCCCGAAGGCAAATGATGGAGGACGATTTTGGAGCCATCATCGCGGATGAGGGTATGGCCCGCGTTATTACCACCCTGGTACCTGGCCACAATGTCGTGTTCTGCGGCCAATTGATCAATCCACTTACCCTTGCCTTCGTCGCCCCATTGAGTGCCAAAAAGGACAGAAACCATAATGCGAACCCTCAATCCATTGATGCACAGTCCTAAGTCGAGACCGTGGCATTTATAGCCTCGGGCTGTAGGCTTGTCCACCGGCAATGCACCTTTAAACATGCGCGCGAAAATCCCGCAAATTTGGGCCTCTAGCGTTGCCTTTGCCAGGAAAGACCTGCTATACCTGCTTCACTTCACTTTCCTGCGAGGCCCGTCTATGGATCCCTATTGGAATATCAGCGCCGTTGACGGTCGCTATGCAAAAACGACCCATGTTTTGGCAGAAATTGCCAGCGAAGCCGCCCTGAACAAATATCGCACCCAGGTGGAAATCGCTTGGTTGCTGCGTCTGGCAAAGATTCCGGAAATCAAGACCTACCTCAAACTCTCTCAAGATCAAGTGCGCTTCCTACAAAGTCTTACAGAAAAAATCGATGCCACTTGGTTGAACCGCATTAAGGCGATAGAGCAAACCACCAATCACGATGTCAAAGCCGTGGAATACGCCTTGAAGGAGGTGTTGGTTGAACATGATTTTCCAGAACCAAGTCTGGCCTATATCCATTTTGCCTGCACCTCAGAAGACATCAACAACCTAGCCTACGGCATGACCTTGCGGGACTTCCGCGCTCACGCCTTACAGCCGGCTCTGCAAAACATTTCCGAACAGCTAAACGCTTTAATTAGTAAGACCGCAGATATGCCGATGATGGCGCGTACTCACGGCCAAGCGGCAACCCCAACGACCATGGGTAAAGAAATGGCCGTGTTTCTCTACCGCTTCAACCGTAAATGGCAGCGAATCAAAAACTTGGAAATTCTCGGCAAATTTAATGGCGCCACCGGCAATTTCAACGCTCACCTCACCGCCTTTCCCAATCTGTCGTGGCCAACGATCGCTGAGGAGTTTGTCAGCCAAGATCTGGGCTTAAGCTACAATCCCATCACCACTCAAATTGAGAGCCACGATAACCTGGCGGAGTGGTGCAACGAACTTCGTCAGCTCAATATCATTCTTCTGTCCTTATGCCGGGATATTTGGGGATATATCTCCTTGGGGTATTTCCGCCAGAAAACCCTGGCTCAGGAGGTGGGCTCTTCCACCATGCCTCATAAAGTTAACCCCATCGATTTCGAAAACGCAGAGGGCAATTTTGGTATCAGCAATGCTCTTCTGCTGCATTTAAGTGAAAAGCTTCCTATTTCACGCTGGCAGAGAGATCTTAGCGACTCGACGGTTTTGCGAAGTTTGGGGACAGCTTTCGGACACAGCCTGATTGCTTACAACGCTTTGCAAAAAGGCCTGAGCAAAATTGATCCAAACGCTAGCTGCATGCTTTCCGAATTGCGCGCCGCTCCGGAACTCTTGGCCGAACCCGTCCAGACCCTCATGCGAAAATATGGCAATGTGGATGCTTACGATATACTGAAAAACGTCTCACGTGGGGTCAAGCCAAGCAAAGAAGATCTGTTGCAGGCTTGTCGCCAGGCTCCAATCCCCATAGGCCCCGAGGATATGAAACGCCTCGAAGCCCTGCTCCCAGAGTCTTACCTGGGTCTGGCGGCCAGCCTTGCCCAAGTGCCTCGGCAAACAGATCAGAGCTAAGACTGTGTTTTGCTATTTTTTCTCGCCAAGATAGTAGAAGTTGCCTTTGGTGCTTTTTTTGTCATCTCCCACCAAGAATTGACCCGGTGCCAGGACCAAGAGGGATTCAGGATTG
>JBIKVD010000212.1:0-7690 GCA_044357055.1 Oligoflexales bacterium
GTGGAATATACAGCCAATATTTTTAAAGTTAGCTTGATGGAACCAGAGCCAAATGGATGGCGGGCGACAGCTATGTTAGTAGCAGGCCATGATATTGCAATATCAAGACATAAAGTAGGTTTTTCCTATTTGGAAATTTTTCAAGATGGAGAGGCAAAATTCGAATGCACCAACGAATGCCCAGGAAGCATTAAGTCGAAAATTGACAAGACATCATAAGAATACCTAGCAGCCATAGAGTTGCGTTCAATTGTAGATATATTTTTTCTATTAATTAGGGGATAAACATGAATAATTTTCTGCTTGGAGTTGTTGCAACTGTTTCGTCTGGAGTTATTTTTGCTGCTGACATCGGCAAGATAACTTGTGATTTTAGTTTTATTCCTCAGGAGAAAATCGACTTTATTGACCCCCATTTTGGAGTGAATGAAAATTTCAAACTGGATTGGGTTTCGATGCCTGATCAGAACAATCCATTCAGTAAAAGAATTGAACTCAAAAACATTATCGCTGAAGTGAACTACTCTCAGGAGGCTTTTGAAGTTAGCTTATTTCGACCCGTAACTGACGAGTGGATTATGACGGGTACCATTTTGCCGCTTCCTATTGCTCCTCCAACAGATCAGAATTCTGGTAAATCGGTACTTGGAATGTCTCAGGATATTTTGATGCTGGATTTACCTGTAGTAGGAGAGGCAAGTTTCGAATGTGATGGCCGATGCCTAGGACGCGTGAAATTTGTTTATAATAAGATTTCAGTTTGGTGCACTGGCATTTTGAAAGCTCAGTGATCCATGGTGCGAAGGCCACCTTTATCGCTGCGCTGTCTGAGGCAAAGGTCTTCCATCTGAAGTCGATCCTGTTTTCTGGACAGCTTGCTTAGAAAGGAAGCGCCTTAAATGTACCAGGGTTCCTTTAGCTGCTGAGATTGTCAGACTCCCTTTAGTTCTATTCTAGAGGGCGTATCCCATGATCGACCAAACCATACTTCGTAAATACGCCCGCCGTGCCTGGCCATCGATTATTGCTGCGTGGCAGGCGTCAGGCAAAGAGCAAATCCGACAAACGCTATGAGTCCGACTGCAAGGTGTTTCCATCGCCATCACCACCCGAAGCCGCTGGGTGGGGGGAGCAAAATCTCGTCATGGCAGGCCCTACGATGGCCATACTCTGCCAGGTACCTTGGAACAAGCGCATCGCATCAAAAGAAGAAGCGCTCTCGAACCCGTGATTGACCACCTAAAGAGTGGCCACCGGCTAGGCAAGAATTTTCTTAAGGGAATCGAGGGAGTTCAATATAACGCAATTTTGGCAGGAATCGGCTTCAATATAGCAAAGCTGTTGGCAGCCATTTGCCTTTTCTCTGATATGCAAGAGAATTGCCTAACTATAGGGGCATTATTGGCGCAAAGAAAAACAAACGGCACCCAAAACTAATTATTCAGAACCGACAATTTAACGAACGCGGCAGCTTTCACTTTGAATTGTCTCATTCCAGTACAGAGATTCCTTGTTTAAACCACTGCGGAAATGATCGCTAAATAGCACGACTGGGTTGGTTGTTCCTTGCTCAAAATAGACAACAATACCCAAGTTGTTATTGTAATTAACAAGATAGAACTCTGTGGACTGGGCAAAATAACGAACGTTATAATTGAGTAGCAAGCCCTTGTCTTTTGTCACCAACAGATTTGCAACTAGTTCTCTAAACTCATGATCCGCAACAAAACTAATCCACGGCCTTTCCAGGTCCGTAAACTCCCAGCCAAACATACGCACTGAATCCCCAACCACGACATGGTCCTTAACAGTGAAGATAGTGTCGACAAAACCAATGGCGCTATTGGTTCCTAATTCCTTTTGCGACATCACGTCGAGACAAGGGCTGGTCTCATTTAAATAATCGGTGATGGTGTCGTAATAGACATTCTCAACCTTTTTTAAGGTGTCAACAAAGCCGACGACGGAAAGTGCCACCGAAGAGGAAACAAGCAAATAACAAACTGAGATTCTTGCTACAACTCTCATCCACGAAACTCCCTACGACTCTTTAGTATTATTTTCTTTGAATTCGTAATATTTTCCGCAAGTCATGGTAAAACAAATGCAATTGTCTCCCTGATACTTTTTGTCTTCCATTACCCGGGCGACCTTTTGGTATGCATCGGTCATGATCTGCTTAATTTCGTACAGTCCGTCATCGTTTAGCGACTGATTGTGATAGTACGCCACAGCTCTACGCGTCTTCAAGAACAAATCACAGGCAGCCCGAACCAGTTTTATGGTCGTTGAGAGCGTAACCATCTGTAATCTTGGTTTACTTCGAACTCGAAAGAGGCTTGGCTTGGAAGAAAAGTCCTCTTCCAGGATCTCCTCGTCCACAAGCCTCTGTGCCATACTGGCTCCAGAGCGACCAAACTCTTTTGAAAGGGCCTCGGAACTCAGGCCATGATGGGAATCAGCCAGCATCGCTAGAACGACGTAGTCGGGATCGTCAACGTAACGCTCCAAAATACTATCCTGGCCTTCAACCGCATTGGCGCTGCCATCTCTATTGGAAAGCGTCGATTTCAGGACTCGAGCCGATTCGGGAAAATTGTGCTGGAGGTAAGCTAGTCTTTGATCCGAACTTGCCACATACGCAAGGATGGATAAAGCCTGATCCAAATTTGGATCCACTTCATTCTGGACTATTCGTCGCAAAGAAGTATAGGGAACGCCGCTTAAACGCGAGAGCATCTTTAGATTGCGCCGCTCGTGATCTCGCATCCATTCTTCTACAATCTTTGAAAGGCCCAGACTACCCTTTGAATCCATCTTCATCACCTCGGTGAGGCTCCCCAAAGAGCCTTCGCCAAAAACCAAAATGTTCGAGATTTATAACCATTAGTTTAGCAGAGAACTTAAAGATTTGCGACAAATTTTTGCACAATATAGCTATAATGCCAAAAAAACACCCCGTCATTCTAAAGAGAACAACGAGGCACCTTAATTGGGTCACTGCAATTTGACACCTTATAGATCTGGCACCCATCGATATCAAGCCTAAATCGTAATAACGGATGCCTGACTTATGCCATTCTAACACCACGCTAGTATGCTCATCCTTTACGGACGAAGGCGCCGGTGCATGAAATTGACAAGGCCCCAATCCGAATTACACTGATCACCGATATGTGCAGCTTAGGAGTAGACCATGAAATGCAAACGAGCCTTGTCCTTGACCCTGATTGCCCATTTTTTAGGATTTAGCTTCCCCGCTTGGTCTTATGATTTAGCACCAAGCACGACATCGACGGTCACGAATCCCGACATCGATGGACTGCAGAAAATCTCGCAGGGTATCGCCGCTATTGCTAAGGAAGCCCGAAAGGCTGTTGTTTTTGTTTCGATCGAAAAACTCGTTTCCGCCCCTCCCATGGGCTTTAATCCCTTTGAACATTTTTTTGGTCCTGGCTTTCGCCAAGCTCCGACGCAGCCACCTCCTGGGCAACCAAGCGAAAAACGTTTAGCCGGCCTGGGTTCCGGTTTCATCGTGGATTTGAATTTGGGTTATGTCATTACCAATAATCACGTCATTGAAGACGCTGATGAGATTCATCTGAAATTGGCGGACGGCAGGACCTATGGCGGCACTGTGATTGGCCGAGACAAAAGAACGGATATCGCCGTCGTGCAAATAAAAGATCGCAACTATGACAAGTCCAAATTAGCAGCTCTTATCCTGGACGACTCAGACAATGTCCAAGTGGGCGATTTTGCCATCGCGCTCGGTGCTCCGTTCGGTTTAGAGAGTTCGCTATCATTCGGCGTGGTATCTGCTATCGGTCGTGAGGATTTGCAAATCACCGACCTAGGTGAATTTATTCAAACGGACGCCGCCATTAACCGCGGTAATAGCGGTGGTCCCCTCTTAAATGCCAAGGGAAAAGTTATTGGTGTTAACACAGCCATCACTTCACCGACGGGAACTTATGCAGGGATTGGTTTTTCGGTGCCCTCTAACATTGCCCGAAACATAGCCCACCTCCTTATCAACGACGGCAAAGTCGAGCGCGGCTTTCTCGGGATTGAGATGCAACCTCTAAACGAAGAACTCGCCAAAGAATTTGATCTCCCCAAGGATACACCTGGAATTCTGGTCACCAATGTTACCTCTGGTAGCCCTGCAGAGAAGGCGGGCATTAAACAAGAGGACATCGTTTCAGAAGTAGATGGCAAGCCCATTACCAGTCCAGCTGTGATGTCAAACTCCATCGGTTTAAAAAAACCTGGCAGCAAAGTAAACATCAAATACTTTCGCAAAGGCAAAGCTCAAACCGTTGCCATCAATATAGGTACCTTTGCAAATGAGGCCACAGTCGCTTCCAGTCAAAGTGAAGATCCCCGAGACAAAAGAGAGCCGAGTGAAGATGCGGGTTCCGCGGGACTGAGTCTTTCTGCATTGAATGCAAAAAGCGCTGAGAAATTTGGTCTGCGCAGCCAAGCAGGAGTGCTGATTGAAGCTGTGAAACCGCAATCGCCGGCAGATCAGGCCGAACTTCAAGCCGGTGATGTGATTGTCAACATCGATGGGGCCAAAATGGAAAAACCTGCGGATGTGACCCGCGCCCTTTCAACGAAGGGAAAGAAGAAATTCTTACTGAGAGTGGAACGGGGTGGGGCCTATGCTTATCGGCGTTTGGTTTTGTAGGGATTTTTTCAGGGAGTGATCAAGGTCTTAATGCTCTCCGCTACAAAGCTTAGGGCTGAGGCTGAATTTCAACGCGTTGGATTTCCGGGCTGAAATTGCGCTGATTTGTGTGCAGGATAGTTTTGTAGCGGAAATAACGAGCTGTAGGCGGAGTGGTAAAGGCAAACTTTGGCACGCTACCGCTGATCCAATGGCTTAAGTCGAAGAACGTGGTATCCGTATCGTCTGGCCCGACATAGGCAGCATCACTACAATCTGCCAGGGCACAGGGGGTCATCTGCCACTTGATCTGACCTGCACCACGGGCATGCAATGCCGCTATCTCAAGACTTGTTAGCGCACGGGAGAACACCAACAGTTCATCAAGAGATCCACTCCAATCATCTCCCACATAGGATGTTGTTCCGCTGGCTGTCGCAACGGCTGCTAAGGCGCCGCCACTCGCGAGAGGTACAACCAGACCATCAACATAAATCCGCTGCTCGCCACTTTTCCAAGTCACGGCTACATGCTGCCATTCATTTAATTGCAACGCAACAGGCTCCGCGATTGCAATGTGCGTTGCAGTTCCATCTCCCACACTAGCGTAGATGTCGACATAGTTGTCGATGCCGAAGGCATAGCCTGTATTTCCAGCCGACTTGTCCCACAGCCGAGAATACTCGGTATACGAGGGGATCTTGAGCCAAAGGGCGATAGAAAACTCCGACGTCAAATCAATCTTCTCAGCATCGGTGATGCGGATATCATCATTGGCATCAGTAATGACAAGGCTGTCGCCAAATAAACCACTGCCGTAGTCGGAGCCCAGCCCATCGGTATTGAATGCTGTTGCCGTCAAAGGGGATAGGGATGCATCCGTGATTGTGGCATTATTGGCGAGAGAGCCAGAACCATCAAATGGCATGTGGACCACCAAAGCATCTTCCATAGCCTGTGAAAAACCATGGTCGAAATCGCTCTCGTCACGAGTGAGATCGATGGACAGCCCATAGGGCGCCGGCAGGCTATAGTCTAATTGGCTCCACACTGTATCGCTGGCACCGCTGTCGAAGATCCTTGAGACGTAAACCGCGTCGCTTCCTAGGTGGACTTGGCCCATTCCCCGTGCATAGAGATCGAAGATCTCTTGATTGCTGAGAACCCGGTCCCAAAAGGTCATTTCATCCATTTCCCCGACAAAGACATCCGCAGCCTGGCAGCTCGATGAATTATTGGCGGAACCAATGCAAGTGACGGGTACCCCCCCTCCACGATCATAAATAATCGGACCACTGAAGTTCACATGCAAGTCCCAGAGGCTGCCATTGAGGAATAATTTAAAGTTCTCATCATCATAAGTGAAAGTTAACATATGCCAAGTATCGGTGGGAAGATGAGATATATCCGTAGTCACCGTCCAGTTACAACAGTTTTCGAAAGCGTTCAGCACAATGCTACCCGCGTTGTTAATGTAAATACGAAAACCTTCCACATTGTACGCGTTGTCAATGATGTATTGATCACCTCCACCTGACCAAGAAGCTTTCTTAATCCAGACATTCAAGCTCATGGGAGACTCTACGAAACTCGGAACGCTGATGCGGTTGTCAACGCCATCAAAACTCATTCCTTGCTGAAAATTGCCCGCAGTATAAACGGATGCAGTCCCTCCTCCAGAATCTATAAGTGTCCCATGCCTAGCATTGCTACTCAGGTCGACGACCCCAAATGCGGCGGTACTTACGGAACTTCCTTGAGTACCATTAAAGCGATAATAGGCCCAGAGATTCGAAGTGCTGAGATACTCGTCGTCGAAGGCAGCGCCATTATGCGAAATTTCTGAGCCAGGTGCCCAGGTGTCTATACGTAAACGGCTGCTATTGATCTGAATATCTTTGCTGCCCGCAAGCAGGCTAAAACCATTTGCCGATTCATCATCATCAACATAGTCGGGAGGATCTGATTCTTCCTCAACCTCCCCCGCACCTGAGCCACCGCCAGTAGCGCTTCCGCCGCTGCTGCCCGTGCCTCCAATCGCAGCACCACCCGAGCCAGCACCACCCGAGCCAGCACCACCCGAGCCAGCACCACCCGAGCCAGCACCACCCGAGCTAGCACCGCCCTCGGCTATTTCTTTCTTGTCTTCAGGATCGGCCCCTTCATTTGAACCGCTGTCTGCGTCAGCTGCACTCTCTCGTTTTTTTGATTCCACCGTTCCGGCTTTACACGAAAGGACAACCACATGAAGCGCAAAAACGACTGATAGAATGCTACGAATCTTTGGCATGGTTCTCCCTCATACCATGAGCCTTCGGTAGGGTGCCAAAGAATCTTGAATCGAAGGCGCCTTGCTCTATTTTAGCAATACTTTCCATTTATTATCACCAGTGCTTAGCATTTAAGGGCGAGTCTGGGCAGGAATTCAAATAAGGGCTTTTTGGGAAAAACAAGTCTTGTCTTAACCCATGTAGTCCCGGAATCATTCACAACAAAATGATCATCACTGGAAGCCAAAAAAGGTGGATCATCGCGATTGGGACCTTTTCCTTCCTTTGTCCATTCATACCACTGTTAGGTAAGCTCTACCCGCCGGGTCTCTCCGAACGATCCTGCGTGATTCGTAGCTGACGCAAGAATCGCTCTTTCCATATTCTCGTGCTATGGTTTGACAAATTTGAGCGACTTTAAGCGAAATCTTAAATCAGCCAAACAATCTCTCCCAGAGCGTCTTTTCAACATCGACCTGCCAGGATCATCAGCATGAAGCCGATAGCACCATTCCTAAAGAATATCTTCCGTCGTCAATCCATCGAGCACCAGACGCATACTGAATCAAATAAAACTCTTACGCTGAAACAGCGAGTCTATAATCTCGATCAACTGCGAGAACATGCCGAGAATGTAGCTCGTCGCCATGAAATAGTGGAAGGCGCGAAGAAGGAATTTCTCCTGCATCGTTTATCGGATAACGAAATTGCCTTGACCTATGCTCATGAGCGATTAAGCGCAACGGTG
>JBIKVD010000214.1:0-7667 GCA_044357055.1 Oligoflexales bacterium
CAGTTTCCCATTTCCTTCAGATTAAGCGGCGGACTTAACTGCGCCCCTTTTACTAGGGGGAATATGGCTTAGCATCAGCTCATGGATAATAATGGGGCTCTCCTTTTTCTTTAGGAGCATGAGACCTTCGATAATCATTTGGCGCTTGGCAGAAGTCTCCATCGTGATAAAGGCGAGATTATCGGCCATGGGCAAAATGACGAAGTTAGCACCAATAACGCCATACAGAGTCGCGGTCAAAGCAACAGACATCGATGGGCCGATGAGGTTTGCCGCCCCTTCCTGCCCCAGGGATCCCAGGAGAACAATCATTCCCAAAACAGTTCCCAATAGGCCACAGGCAGGTGGATACTTTCCCAAACCCTTAAACATCTTCGTTTGGCGGGCGTAGCGCTCATTTTGCGCCAACATTCGTTTGGTCATAATGGTTTGGATATCTTTGGCCTCAAAGCCATTAATCACGAGATCGATGCCGTCACCCAAAAATGGGTCCTTGATTCGATCCTTAAAAGCCTTCAGACTTTGGATGTCTGTCCTAGCCTTGTCCGCCATTTCGACGATAATATTGACGAGATCCATCCAGTCATCTTTTTGCCCACGCGCCACCACCATGATCATCGGAATAAAGTTCTTGAAATCCTTAAATGGTGTTGCAATCAGGCCGATCGAAGCCGTGCCGACCGCCACCACAAAAAAGCTATGCAGATCCATGAACATCGCAATGCTTCCATGTCCGGTCCAGATAAACATGCCGGCCAGCACCAGTATGCCGATGATCATTCCGAAGCCGTTGACTCCCATAGGCCCGTCTTTCCTTTAGTCGATGCTTAGCGCTGCTGCTTCGCGTGATCCACAATTTTCTTAATCAGTCGGACAATCAGATTTTCCACGGTTTCTGTGGTTTCCATTGCCGACAGTTTTTTTCTGTTTTTGTCGATGAGATGCAAAAGTCCTTCCTGTTGGGTCTCTGTCATAGCTTTTTTGGTTCGTGCTTCGTTATGGCGTGGTTGCACTTGCCTGATTTGTTTTTGCACTAGCCTTTTCTCCCCCCAAGCGGTTATAAAGAACAGTGAATTCAACCACATCCGGTGCTAATTCAGCAGCAATTTTTATGGATTTTAGCGCTTCGTCATTCTTGTTCTGACTAAGCTTTTGAACGGCATCTAAATAGTAAACCGTACCGACGGCACTATAATCCTTCTTCATTTGTTCGATGAGCGTCGTGGCCTCGCTGTCTTTTTTATTAAAGATTAAGTTGTGCGCCTCAATGAATTGCTTGCTGATCTTGTAAAGATTCTGGCGGGAGACTAACTCCGAAGTCTCCTTGGCGGCGCTGCTCTCGTTGTTTAGGGCAAAGCTTGCTAAATTCAAGGAATAGCTCCCGCCTACACCTTCGGGAATCCAGATCCAAATTCTCTTATAGTTTGCCATCTCAACCACAAACAGATGTCCACCCGCTACGTTCTGAGTTAGGGTCGATTCTTCAATACTCAAGGGAGTCACTCCAAGGCTTTTCCCTTGATTAAAGACGGTTGCGCCATTAGGAAATGTGCTGATAGCCAGAGTCGATTGACATCCTACTTGCAGGGTCAAAAAGAGCGTGAGGCTCGTCTGCAGTATAGACTTCATCGTGTCGCCTCTCCCGACCGCAGACCTGCCGCTAAATCCGCGACAAATTTATCCAGTTCCTGGGCATCTGGATTGAGGTCTTTTGCGATAGCAAAAGCCTTCATCGCGGATTCAGGGTCTCGATTGGCAATGGCGATGAGGCCAGAAAAGAAGTAGTAAGAAAAGGTGCGACCAAATTTTTGGAGCATGTGTGCTAGTCTTTCGCCGGCTTCTGTTGTTTCCCCTCGTAAGATATGCCGATAGACTTCGGCGCTTAGGTCAAGGTATTGTCGATTAACATCGCTTCGTAGCAAGGTTGTTTCCATTTTCTCCAAAGTTATCGTGATTTGGTCATTCATAGCCTCGGGAAATAGAACCAACAAAACTTCATCTGGAGCGCCGGAACGACGAAACAAATAGCGATTGGAGTTAACACTTTCATCCACGTCTACGGTTTCCGTCGCATACATGGATTCAATCTTGTAGTTCGCATCTAGCTTATAAATTGTAGCATTTTCCGAGGGTTTGACAGAGCCCTTTCCTGCGCAAGCACCTAGGAGAGCAATCATCAAAAATTGGTAAAGCTTAAGCCGCACTGTTGACCTCGCTAAGGGGTCGAGAACCATCCGCATCATCGAGAGTGATGATGCCTTCTTGCAGCAATTGGGCGATGTATGAGGTTATCGCTTTTTGTGCCTGGTATGACTTTTGCTCGTGGCGCTTTTTGTAGACACTGTCGCCATCGAGCTGCTTTAGCTTATCTTTCACGGTCTGCTGTTTGATATCCGGTAAGCTAGACAGCACCAAGTCTCGCAGATCGGGGGGGCTGGCAAAGAGAATTTGGGCGATTTGATCGTTAGCCCTTTCGCCGAAGAGCTCGCGCATAATGGCGACTGGGACCTTCCTAATGGCCTCAAAAGGTAGAAATTGTCGGCGCAGAGCTTGTGACACCGGCGAGCTTTGATCCAGATAGCTGAAAACTTTTTCTTGATCAATAGCTTCCATGCTATCCACGGCCTGTTTCAGGTATTTCTCAGCGTTAACCAACTGAGATGAATTCTTTCCGCCAGCTCGGTCCGTTTTGGGCTCCAGCGTACGTAGACGCTCAAAAAATGGTTCGACCTTTTCTTGCGTAACAGTCGCGATCTGTGCCAGACCCAAAAAAAACTTGGCTTTCGCCTCATTATCGTTCACCTGTTCGATGATATTCTTCACTCTGACGGGCGACAAACAGGCAAAGAATACGGGCAAATCTTCGGCCGAAAGTTTCGCCGCCACGGCGGCCATTTCTTGATTGTTCAGTTTTGCAATCCAGCTCATGCCGCCAACTTTCAAAATGGGTGAGTCCAAAAACTCATCCATCGCAATCCGTCCGTAGAATTCCTGTAGGGCACGTACACGTAAGGTGCGAGATTTGGCCAGGTTCCCAGCCTCGTTGAGGAAGTCCCTGATAAGAGCGCCGTGTTGGGTCGATAGGGACTGCAGCAAACGTTGGGTGGTTTCCTTATCAAGACTTAGCAACAGAGCAGCCGCCATGGGCAAAGACTCCTTCTGTTCAATCATATCCAAAAATTCCTTATAGAAGCCGAAACTTCCTTCCTTGAGCAAAATCTCAATTTTCTCACGAATTTTGTCAGTAAAATCTTTGATGTCCGCGGTATCTTCACTGCTTTGCGCTGCGCTGGCGCCCTCGAGACTCTGGACCAAGCGTGAACCCCCCACCTGTTGGTCGGGGTTGTGCCCGTGTGAGGATTCAAGGGCGCTCGCGGAGGGAGTCGCACTGGACGTTTGTCCGAGATTGCTGCCAATCGACTCCAAACCAGCTCCCAGGGCTTCAGCGACGGGTTTGAGGCCCTTCTTGACATTGCCAAAGCCGATCACAAAAGCCACAATAAGTGCGAGGGATATCAATGTGGCCACGCCCAACCATTGGAATTTTTCAAACAAACTGCGTTCTGTTACCGCGTTAGGCGGAGTGCTTGCATCGAGAGCAGAGCTGGGGTCCTCCTCCTTTGCGACCTTTGCTGCCGATAGGACTTCTGATTGAGATTTGGCGAGTTCTAGTTTGAGACGCTCGACCTCGAGTGATACTTGTTCTTTCTGCAGTACGGTTTTTTGCATCTCGAAATCATCTTTTTTCGTCTCTGTTGCACTTTGTGGAGTCGCAACCAGCTTCAATGGACTCTTGTTGACGACAAGACTATTGCCATTCTTTTCAAGAGGGAATCGCTCTTTAAGCATTGTGGTAATGGTCTCAATTTTCTTTTCTGGTGTGGCTTCGTCGAAGACAATAGTGACTTTCACATTGTTCCAGTGGGCAGTCGGAGTAACGAGTGAATTTTCACTTTCAACGAGAGGGGTCACTTCGAAGGAAGTATAGGGGATTTTGAGTGCTGGAATGTTCCCCGAGGGTTGCGAAGGTGTTTTTGTACCTTCGCCGATTTGGGTTACATAGACAAGATACTCCCCGCGCTCGAAGGCTGCATCCAGCACAGTGCGCACTTCGGTTTCTAGGGTTACGATAGAGGCCAACGCTATGTGGCTCAAAGAGGTGAAAAAAAGGAGAAAGAGCGCTTGCAATCGGGATTGGTTGTGATTTCGGGCGCGTGACGTCATATTCCACCTTTAAAGACGGTAGTCAAATCTTACCGAATCTAGATGTGGAGCTGAAGGTGCGAATCTACCCAGTCAAGTAGAAATCTACGAACGAGTGTTGGAAGTAGGTGTGAAAGACTGCGAACCCCCTTGGGGGTATTCAAACAAAAGATAGCAGTATGGGTAAGAGATCTTGCTACTTGTGCTGACTAAATTGATGCACAAGCAATTGACTCCCTTGAATCCAAGCGATGGAGATGCCGTTATCGCTTTGGCTCACAAATGGTCGAGTTTTGCTAGGTATTTCCAGTGATTTTATCATAGAAGCGGCGTTATTTTGATGTTTTTCATAAACAGCCCACCCTCCACTTTTTTCCTGAACTAAGAAATGTCGAGACGAGACGGGCTGTAGCTGCAATGCGGCCAAGATCGAGGTCGGCTCAGACTTTTTAGTCGCGGGATTCAAAAACATCAATCCCTTCGGTTCATATATGTACAAATCACCCCCGGAAAGAAAGTATGGGCTTGTTGACTGCTTCACAAAGGAGCGGAGGGAAGTTCCCTGGGTAGCGAGATCATTGATTCTGACCAATTGTAGCTTGCCCGTGGCTTGTAATAGAACATAACTGTCATTTCCGTTTGAAGATGCCGCAAGCACGGTTTGATGATCGGGTAAACTGAGATCCTTGATTTGTATGTCCTTTGATTTCTGAGTTGTAAAAACAATTTGACCACTAGCGATCAAACTTACATCACTGACGCCGAAAGACGCTTTCGTCGACTCACTCGCATGCAAATCAGAGAAGGGTCTCAACGCAGCTAAGTCGGGGAAGACCCCGCCAGAACTGGTTTTGAAGTCTATAATGAGGGCTTGGATACCCGAAATAGCAACGATCCGACTCTGTCCTGAATAGATGACCTTTTCCAGAAGACCAAATTGACCGCTGCCAAATCCTGGGAAACTTTGTATGTTTGTATTTGACTGTGGGTCAAAAAAGGTTAGGTTTGATTCTGTTTGCATCACATAAAGTCGATCAGGAAAATTGCGCAATTCCTGTGTTCTAGGATTGATACCCCAGCTGGGAACCGCTAAGGTACATCGCTCTGCAGACTCTTTACAAGGATTGCTAGCGTATAACGTCAGCGACGCGAAGCTATCGTTACCATCTAAAAGTGCGTACCCATTGGCAGTTCGCTTTGCCTCCACCGGACGGCATGAATTTGCATAGTTTCGATCGCCGCAAAATTTTGCGCTTAGGTTAGCACCCGAGAATTCAAGGAGCAAATGATCTCGCAGGGATGGATCAATTTTAACTGCCAGCTTCGCAGGATCGACACCGCCACTCATAAAATGATTTCCCCACCCAGAAACATCACCGATCTCCAGCGGAAAAATGGCAGTGAGAGGACTCCCTGTCATCCCGCTATCGTGCAAGAGTTTGTGCATATCAACCTTGACCAGACGAGTCTGAGCCAAGGCGGAGCTAGCAAGCATTACGGCCAAGCTCATCAAAATTGTTTCTATTATTGTTCGTAGCATGTTCTCACATCCTTACTGCTTAGGGACAAGTATCGTCACCATCCGAGCTGCCCAGATTGATCGGTGTCGTAAAATATCCGTCTGTCGTCGGAATTGACGCATTAAATGTATTTGTGACCTGGCTAGTTGTTAGATATTCGATATCAAAGGTACAGCTGTCGCCACCACTGGTCAACGTATCACTCGAACAGTTGTCATTGATGATGCTGCCGTCTGCGGTCTCGGAGATCGCTCCAATCGTCATGCTGTTCAAGGTGTTCGGATTGGTAATGGTCATGCGAAGCGTTTTAGAACCCCCTTGCCCACTGCAACTAGCCTGAGTTGTAACGGATATTTGCGGTGTTTGAGTACAATTCGGCGAAGATGCGATCGGTTGGCCAGCTGGACTAAAATAAGTACTATTGCTTGCCGTCAAGGTCAAGGTGGTGGTTTGACCAGCTGCGGGGTTGCTCAAGGTTATGTCACAACTGTTAAAGTCGTCGGTAAATAAGGTTGCCGACGCACAGGTGTTTGTACCTATCACATAGTTATTGGTGCCACTGACGGAAGCCGGGCTAGCGCCGAAAGTGGCGTCTTGGACAGAACTTGGATTGCTATAGCGAACGACAGTCACCCCATTACCAGCATTACAGGACCAAGCAGAAAGTACAGATGACGATAGTGGGTTCGTGCAGTTTGGTGCTGCGGCGCCAGACTGTATCTGTCCATTGGCTGATGCGATAGTCACAGCCGCCCCGTCGACGGGGGTGATAGTCGCTGTGAGGGTCCCGGATGATTGACCCGGAGTTCCGCTCACGGTTAAAGTACAGGTGCCGCCATTATTTAAGTTTGCACCGGTACAATCATCACTGAGGGCGTTGTTTCCAGAATTGCTACTGCCGAAGGAGATGTCACTTAGAGTGTAGCCTGTGTTATTGGTCACAGTGCAGGTGCTGCGTTGTTCCTCAGCGTTGCAAGACCAGTTGCCGCAGCTGAAGGTCACAGTTTTTTGGATCTGACCGTAAACATCTGTGTCATAATCACTACCACCCACAGTACAGCGAATCTTTCCATCAATGTGTAGGTCATTGGCGGTAAGATTAAAGCTGTGCCCACTGGTAGCGGTCGAGGGTGAATAAAGGGTTGAACCAGCATCGCGGAGATAGGTCCATGCTGGACAGGACCAGTTATCGGTGCCGATTTCGTTGCCATAGGAGTCCCAGGCCCAGGCATACAAAGTGCAGCTGACTGTGCTGCCCGCAGTGCAAGTTTCGGAGGCTTGATGGCTAGCCGGCTCGCTGTTGGTGTCTGTTATGTTGACGTTGCCGACACTGCTACTATTTGCCGAAATCGTGATGCTTTCATCGCTATCGATACCGCAGGCATCGAAGTTAACATTCGAAGTGGCGGCTGAATAAAGTCGGAAGTTGTTGCCCGAGCTAATTGTATAGACGCCTGTGGATCCCTGGCTAATTGCGGAAGGAGTAATCGGAGCCGTTGCGGTCGTTCCATGCGAACCTGAAGAGGTGGCGTTGTCAGTGCTGACTGTGAGCGTGCCGCAAGCACCACCGAGATTGTTCCTGGCAGTTGGATTGTTGAAGCTGTCTTTCACTGTGACGGTAATGTTGGAAGCCGACAGCAGTTGTCCCGCATTTGCAGACCCTGCCAACCCAGTGACCGTGATACTTGCTGCGTTATTTGGTATAACTCCCATTCCCGTGATCTGAGACGTCTTTCCACGATGCGACAGGGTAATAGATCTGCCGCTCTCTGCTGAAGTTAATGAGAACGTAGGTGGCACTGCGCAAGTGCCATCTGAGAAGTTACAGTCAAATGGTGAGCTCAATCCTAGGGAGCCCGTACCGCCAGCGAAAGTTGTTGCGCTGATCGCCAGGGCTTTATTGCCATCCACCTCTTCATCCAAGGTAAGCACATTGTTCTTGCG
>JBIKVD010000215.1:0-7661 GCA_044357055.1 Oligoflexales bacterium
CCCTTCTGTCCGTGCTTCAACACGGGTACGTAAACTTGCTTTGTTTACGAAGGGTATGCCGCCCTCCTCAAATTTCCACACCTAAAGGTGTTACCTCTTCGATATCGCCCACAGCCTACTGTTGAATGAGCTTTCGATCTCAACTTTCTATCCATAAATCGACGGCTCCATTATGTGGTGCACTGGCTTAGGGCTTTTCGGAAAAATTGCAGAAAATCTTGAGGAATTCTTGAGGGGGACTAGATTTGGCGGTAATTTTCATGGGTTGCGATGAGTATCTGGAGTTTAAATCGGACCGGATGCTGGCGCTGAAATTTGTCACCGATCGTTACTCCAGCTGAAGTTATTCAGTGATTCTGTCTCCGCCTAGCCTAATCCCTTGACCAAAGGATTAACCATCAGAATCATTCAGCAAATAAATTGTCCTGGCAAAGTACCGGAATATTTGCGGAAATGATCACGCTCGGCGCGAATATTCGCTGTCAGACCTATCAAAGATCCTGGAACGACGCACTGCCCACTGCAATGCAGATAAATACTCGTCACTTCATGGGTATGTCACAGCCACACAATCTGGTCACATTGCCGCACAAAGTTGCCATAGTATATTGTGCTGCAATCGTCTCATGAAGTCCGCAAGAAAAATCGCTCAATTTTGATCTAGTGGAAAAAGACTCATGGCCAAGCAATAGACCGCGTCTTTTGTAGGAACATTCTCTAACTTTTGCATGAGGTCCCTACGGAAGTTCTGCAATGACGCCCGGCAATTTTCTAATTGATCTTTGCTAGTGGCGAACATGACAAAAGAATTGTCCCGTATCTCAATAGGGTGAGATTGAATAGATCTTTGCGCGAGTGATAATATTTGTCGGTGCAAATACTGAATGGTTTCTGATGGGATACCTTGACTTGTGGTAGTAAATTCGGCTGCAGCAGCAAGACGTCCATCTTCTTCCTTCAACATACCCACCTTGATCAATCTAGAAATCGCAGGTTTTACTTGCAAAGGCTTGATTCCCAGACGCCTCGCAATCCAGCGGTCATCATTTTTAAATTCATCAATTCGGGTGAGCTCGACGATAGCTATATGATACCATTCTCTAATAATAAGCAGCCATTCTTCACGAAGCTGAAAAGCCGCTATTTCCATCTTTAGATGACAAATCCGACTCAGAATTTCCTTCAATTGAATCGTCTTAGTCGCGCGATTTAATCGGACGATTTCCACAAAAAGCTGCCGTTCCAGATTTGATAGGTTTAGTCTCGTACATAGGGGGCCAGATTTTTTAATCGATAGTTGATACCGCTTTTTCAAAAGTTCCGATAAGGAGGAAGGGGCCAGATCTAAGTCCCTGGCAAAAGACCTCAACGAATATTTAGGATTTTTCTTCTGGCGAGACGCGAAAACCGCACTAAGAAAAGCGCGGTAATCATCAAACTGACTAAGACTGGGTGAAAGCATTTCTTCCTTTAGTTTAACATTCGCGCCGTCACTGGCACGTCCGTTTGGCCATATCCGTTATAACCCCAACATTTAACGCCAATCTCGTCGACCAGGCAAAAGTGCTCAGAGCCTGCGGCGATTTGCTTGGGGCGTAAACTGAGAGGAGGAGCGTTTGTACCATTAGTGATCATGGATGCCATATGACAAATGACCTCTTTAGAGTTCATGGCACAAAAGTTCTTTCGCGAGCTTGAAGCTACAAATTGCAATGGTCTGTCGATATCCAATTCATATTCCTTACGACTGCAATGCAAACTAAGTTGATGGTCTATGAAACAAAAACCATTTTCTGCATTTGAAAATGACAAGACTCTATCCGCTGCAAGCACTATGACTGGCGCTGACGTGTCGGGTTCCTCATAACATGTAAATAGACTCGCACCCTTAATGCAAAGACTCGATTTGCTTATGCCAAAGGCAATAAGATCTGAGGTTCCCTGCAAATCCCTCACAGCTGTTTCATACCGTGGGTTGGGATTCTCGCTAGGGGCACAAACAGGCCTCCCATAGACCATATCCACCGCGCACACCACAAACTCATCAGCAAAAATATGAATGGGCATGGCTAAATCACCCAGTTTCTCCCGCATGTTTTGCAGCGCTTCAGACTCCACGCCCCAGCATACGACCTGGCCTTGGTCCAGAGCACAAACAAATCCGGCACCTGCCACAAGATCTTCCGGCGCGACTAAGTTAGGGACATGAGTCGGATGCTCCCCAAATTTCCCCCAGCAATCAACCTTGCCATTGTGCAAAATACAGCTAAAACTGTTGCCCAAAGCGAGCTTTGTGGTGTGCAAGGATCCGGGCTGAGCCCCTAAGACAGAAGCGGGAATATGGTAGTCATGGAGCATTTTCCACAAATCAGAGGCGGAAGTATTTTCTAAAATATCCGTGTGGAAAAGATAACTCATCATCCACAAATTGTTGATATCGACTGCGGAATAGAAGTCCCAAAGCCATTCGTGGATTAGGAGTATCGATAATTGCAGGTCAGCCATTCGCTTGAGAATAGGCTCATTATACAAATATGTTATTTTGCCATTTATTATGTCCTCACGGCGGATAATGGTCTGAAAGCTTTGCAGACTTGCTTCATTCACGGATCCCGCGTAACAGTTTTTTGCACTGGGATAATGTAAAAGATCTCCGGGATCAAACTCACTGGCGCCAAGCAAAGCCAACGATGAATGATTGGTCAGATGAATACCTAATTCCGCCAGTTTATGAACAGGCCACCATACGCGTTTTTTTGCAGGGTCCTGGCTAAATAAAGATTTTTTGAAGTCGCGAAGAGAGAGCGCTAAAGGCGGAATCTTTTGCTCCAGAATTTGGATCATGCGGTCCAAGGAAGCATCAACACTTGCTACCGGAATCAATGCTAGATCACTGCCGCGATGCAATAGATATTCAAAGGCGTAGTAGCCGCCCAATTCACTATCCATCACAGGTTCACAGAACACGGTGTCACCGCCCGTTCGCACTTCCGTGCCAAGCAACACTCGCTCCCCTAGGGGGAATTCAATGGTTCCAATGCTTTTGGCATGTTGAGGCTTGGGCAAGAGACCCAGGCCGACTATTAAAAACCATTTTAAGGGTTTCATAGGCCTCTCAAAGAATGTTTCGCGATCGCCTTTTCTGTATCGACTATTGGGTACAAAAACAAGCCAAATTTACCGCAGATGCGCCAACGGGGCGATATTGTGATAGCCGGGCCTGAATTTTCATCGGAAAAAACTCGGACCAGCACCCCAAGCATGGATTTATCAGTTGCATGAAGGGGGGCCTACCTGACGATATCCCGAGAATGAAACATAGCGGGCTTCCTGACCAGATTGGTTGCAACAAAACTCACGAAGATTGCTGCGGAACTTAAGCTGCAATTATCCTCGAGACGAATACACCACCAACAAGCGCAAACTCGGAGGTGAGAGCAGGATCTGAAAAGGCATTCTGCTGAAGCTTTTGGGGATAGGTCATTTTTGGGTAAATTTTTATTGATTTCCTTATAAGCATCAATTCTCACATGTTAAATTTGTCGTTTCTCCGTACCGATAGGTTTGGGGACTAGGGAATGTACCGTCTCTCTCAATCTTATAGATGTTCTCGCACTGATTCCTAAAATTTAAAAGGGCGTCTGATTTAGTGGCTGCATAAGTAGAAATTTGCTCCGTTTTCCGAAATCCTCGCGTACAAGCCCAACCCGTTGTTGAACCCGCGGCCTCTGGTTTAAAATGCACCATTGTGCCATTCTCGTCATCTTCGCAGCGAATAAATGCGTATTCTGCGTCCGGCCACGAATATGGATGAATGAATAGGACTTCTTCTCCGCCAATTCTGCATTCGGCTGTACAGAGAATACCTGCCTGCGCCTGACTTGTAAGACAACTCAGAGCAAATACAACGTTAAAAATTTTTAATTTCATTCTTCACTTCCGTTTCATAAGTTGGATATTCAGTAACAAAAAGGTTTGATGATTAAATTGACTTCTGATCATATCGATGAAGCAAAATAAAAACCTCTGATTTCAACGCTGAGTGAAAGTATTGTAGATTTCAAATGCATACTACGGACTTTTTAAAAATGATTTGAAAAGTGTTCGAGATTCAGTTCTTTTTTTGAACACTGGCAGGTCAACGCGCCCAAGTTTTTTTATTGCTTATCAAAAGCGCCCCAAAGCCCCAAGACTCTTAATGAAAAAAAGTCAGGACGATTTCGTTGTTCTTTTTATGTGGTTGTCGGGTCTTCACTTCCTTTAACTGTCCTTAAGCAGGGTTTTGGCTTGATCAAATGGCTTAAAGGGAATTGTTCCGAAAAATAGTTGTGCTTTGTGGATCGCTTACAATAGGAGAATATGGGTACCTGGATTCGTGGCGACTCAGGTGCTTGCCGGCGCGCGGTATGACATAGTCTGTTTCGATCTTGATGAAGTGACTTTATGTAAGGAGGAACTTGGTACCTATGCAAAAGACGGCAACGCAAGAATAGCCGTTGGTGAGTTCAAATTACCATTTTCATGCATCGCTGCATTAACTGGGAGCCATGCGGAAAACTTCCACGAAGAATGCTATAGAACCCTTCCAAGCCAAGATGGGCCTGGTTCTACAGGTATTCAACTCAATCGCAGTTAAGCTTCTCCTCAATATTCAAAGACTCCACCTTCAGGCCCGCAACAATCGATTTGTCTACGCGACGGCCAACGATGTGACCATCATAGAGCGGACTTTCTGGAGTACTGTTTTTGTGAACAATAAGGTAGGCAAAGGCGAAATCAGGTTCTCCGCCAACATCGAAGTTGCGGTTGGCCATTCGCGCCCTGTAGTCTGGTGGGCAATTGCCGTTAGATATATTGTCCCTAATCTCGATAAAACCTGTGTTCATTCCATCCTTGCTAACAAGAAGATCCACTCTCAACGGCCGTTTTTCACCAAAGGGGATACCAGGTTTTTTAGACGCTGATCGTATCGTCGATAGTATCGTCTCGACATAGATTTCTCCTTGATTGCGGCTTAAGGAGAAATCGGTCCCAAGATCAATATATTTAACCTTCCAACGAAAATTCGTTGATTCTATTGGAAAATCTCCTGCATGGACGCAGGGCCTAATTTTTTTATATGAAGCTCACGCGTGATCGGGATTCAACAGCGACTTCCCGAAGAGGTTCAGTCAATTAATATTTGATTTTTCTAACAGGTTTTTCATTGCTCTGCGCTTAACCCCCAAAGATATACATGATATAAAAAATCGAACTCTTCGATGCAGATGGTTAAAAAGTGTCTGAAGTCAGGATCCCTTGATTCGGCAAGGCATATCCCCGAAAACATTTTGAAATGCTTCACCTTCCTTTTTTTCCAGACGAGCTTTGGTTGCATGCTGATTTTCATCTAACCACACCAAGAAACGAAATCCCGCGTTATTCGGCTCAATTCTGATTGCCGTTTGGCCTTCGCTCTTCTCATTCCCGCAAACCAGATTTGCCACATCTGTTCCTGTTTGACCAGTCGCCGCTATTGCTTTAACTTCCCGGCAAGACTCCGCTGCCGTTTTGGGGAAACCTAATCTATTCTTATCATCGAAAGCCGTGGCGTGCCCACGCAGCTCTGAACTGTAAGCCTCTTCCAATCTCAATTGAATCAGGGCTGTCGTCGTCCCGACACACTCATATTTCTGTGGGTTATTCGGCCCGCCAGATCCGAATCCTATTTGATAAGTTCCGCAAGCTATCAGAAAAAGCAATGTACGAAATAACATATGCGACTCCTCTATCCCTTAATTTCAGGGTGGATCATCTAATTTTGTTTCTTAATCCCAAAGAGATTTGCAGAGCATAATCCGTTGAATGAAAGCCAGGAATCAGCGGCGATCGGCCTGGCGGTATACAATTACCAGAATCACAGGAGCGGCTCTTGCAGACTTCTTCCCCACCCCAATCGTGCAGAAGACAAATATTACCCCTGTCCTCCAAGCCATCCGGAGCAAACGGCAAGCGTTGCAACGAAACTTCTGGCCATTGCGCTCTTGCATGACAGGACATGCAACTGGACAAAGGATTGTCTGCAGGACCGTTCAAACGACCATCATAACCATTAGGTTGCATCTCTGAGGCCTTGACCGTTTCATCTCGCTTAACTCCAAATTGCACCCCTAGAGGCGTCATGCCCTGCCAATAATCGCCTATATTTGCTTTATTATAGACAAAAACCCCAAATATCCAATCATCGACGCCGTCACCCCAACGCATCATAACGTCCATTTGAATATGCCGCATAGTGGTTTGCCGGCGTTTGTTCCGGGCTCCCTTGCAAGTACCGTTTCCATTGATCCAAGCATCGATGGTCATCGCTCCATCAACGACAGGAAGATTTTCCGGTAACGCTGAGGTAAAGAGAAGTTTCGCCGACACTGTTCCCTTGGGAAACTGGAAGTTAACCAAATTTTCTTCTGTTCCTGGTGGGAAGACACGGCCGATTGCATAACCGCCTGGTTCATTAAAAATACCAATACCCCAATTTTGGGCAATGCAATCTGACCCATTGACCACCGGCCATTCATGAGCATGGATTGGACCAAGCAAATCCAATTCTCGAGTGAGGCCCCACACGCCTTCCCGACCGCGACCGGCATCACTGGCTGATGCCGGCGTGTGCAACCAAGGCATATGGTACCAGCGATTTTCGCTGATGAGATTGCCAGGAATGCCGGTGCGAAAATTCATATTTTTATCGATCGGATCTTGATTATTCATGCCATCATAAATATATTCTTGAATGGCTTCCAGCCATTGCTTCGCTGCAACTTCACGTTCAGCCGATTGACTTGATCTTAATGCCGATAGATCAGGATACGGCGGCGGCGGTGTCATAAAATCAGGTTTTTCCGGATAATTACCGCTGATTTGAAACCTGGGCAAGGAAGGCGGGATGCCTTCATCCGAACTGCCGCGTAAACCACCCAATTCTGAGCGGTTATCGCGGTCGGAAAAATTCTTGTCAACCTGATCCGCCTGGTTTTTTGGGGCAGATCGAGTTCCTTCGATGGCTCTATTGTTCAATGATTTACACATTAAATAAAATGAGCCGCAGCCGATTAAAATTGGGGGAAAGTACTTTGACAGCAACAAGACACACTCCCTTTCATAACAATCTGGTGAATAGCAAATTTCTGTTTTTAAAACTAACAATGGAGTGGTTGACGGTATTATATTGGATGTTAATGGAATTTACAATGAAAGAAACGTAAGCGCCCGACGATGCATTTAATGACCCACATCTTCTGCCTCCTTTAATTCCTGAAAATACCACAAATCAAGGGTTTGCTGCAGTCTGGTAAAAATTTGAAATATCGCTACAATTGGCTCGATGGTTGAAATTGGAAAAAAATATTGGACCTGATTTGCTTGTTGCTTAGGCTTCCCAAAGCAGGCGGGGCCATGGGCCTGGTTGCCGAGGTCTTGCTACTTAGGCAGCAGTTGTTGGTGCTGACCAGAGGCAAGAAGAAGTGTCCGCCTCTATCCACAACGGACCGCCTTGTTATGGGGCTGTGTACTCTAGTCATGGCTCCCAAGCGCATCGGAAAGTCAGCGATTGCAATCGCGGCCTAGACTCTTCTGGACTTCCATAGGGCCCAAGTAACCAGAAAGTATTCTAGGCTTTTTTC
>JBIKVD010000216.1:0-7618 GCA_044357055.1 Oligoflexales bacterium
CTAGCTTGAGCGGCAGCAGTTCCAATACTACGCTTTTGCCCAGCGCCAATATTGTCTTTGCCGGTTCCTTGCCGAACTGTACGGTCACTCTAACTCCGGCCGCAAGCCAAACTGGAAGCGCTACGGCAACGCTAACTGTGAGCGATGGCACAGCCACAGCCCAAGACACCATTTTGTTAACCGTCTTCATTCCACCCGATCTGCTGGATAACGATGCCACCGCAACGGGCTTCGGCGGTGGCACTATTTCAACGGTAACAGATGTTGCCAGTGGCTACTTGGCCCTCAAAGCTTATTCCTCTGCAACTGATCGCCAATACTTGATGAGCCAAGATTTTGTGAGTTCCCAGAATTTGGTCAGCTATTGGGCCTTTAGCGGCAATCACATGGACGCGATGTTTGCACTCGGTACTGTCGCTGACACAAGTGGCTATGGTAACGACTTGGTGATCACAGACCCTAGCAGATGGCTAAATTATATGAACAGTGCCATCGGGGTAGGTGTCAATTTCGGAGATGACGGCTGCCTTTTGAGTCTGACTAATGCAAATGCCGGCGTCGACCTCAATCCAGGCGGTGGCGACTTTTCCTTTGCTATGTGGGTGAAGAAAACCTCTGGCGCCACGGCCAACACCTATCGACCATTCTTGTACCTCTATTCTGCAGGCAACATGGGAATTGGGATCGCGCTTGAAGTTCTTGGTAGCGACCGCTTCAACATGTGGGTCAGCGATGGTACAGACAACCTGGAAGTTATAAGCGTGCCCAGCATTCTGACTCCAGCCAACGGTGTTTGGTACCACGTGGCTGGTACCCGCAAGGGTAGTACCTTCACATTTTACATGAATGGTATTCCCCATGGTAGCCAGACAAATGCCAGCATCGGCAGCATCGACATGACCGACGCAGTTCTAGCCCTGGCTGGCCCTGGAGGCAACGACAGTTCTCATTTCCGTGGTACCTTAGATGAAATTATCTACCTAAAGCGTACTTTGTCCCAGGAAGAAATCAACTCACTTTATAGCCGTGGCGTCAATACATATGCCGATGCAGCTATGTTTACTTCACGGATTGTGGACCTGGGAATCCCCGGGAGCTTACAAGATTTTGCCGTCACGGCACAGGCACCTTACGGTCTAGAATTACCTGCGAGTAGTGCGCCAGAATCTGAATTCGCCGCCTACAATGCTGATAATGCGCTACTCACCGACTTAGTTTCATTGTGGCATTTCAATGGCACATCTGGGTCTAACGCCGGTACTCTGGATGATGCAGAAGCAACGAATGATGGCACACCGAATCGTGGTGCCAGCGGCTTGACTTTTCAAAGCGGCCGATTCAAAACCGCACTGCGACTAGATGGGGTGGATGACAATGTGAGCCTCGGCAATGACGCCTCACTGCAGATTACCGGCGATCACACCATCTCAGCATGGATGCGCTACGAATCCTCGACCATCGGCAACTTCCCCTGCCTTTTTGCGAAAGATAATGAGGGGATTTCTGCTGGCTTTGGTCTCTATGTGACAACCGGATTTACCATTGGCCATTTTATTGGCAATGGTTCGTATAACGATACCAAAACTTCAACGACGATCCAGCCCTGGGAATGGGTCCATGTTGCGGTCACCCACACCTCTGGGGCCCAAAAAATCTACATCAATGGTGTTCAAGCTGCCTTGTCCCAGGGTGGAGCCTTTGCCGTCAATCCCATTGACACCGGCACGGAAGCCAAACTTGGACACTGTGGGGGTGCTTACTTCCCAGGTTCTTTGGATGATGTCGCCCTATGGAACCGCACCCTCAGCTCAACCGAAATTTCAGCTCTCTATTCCCGCGGTGCTGTGGGTTTGAAAGCCCAAGTCCGGATCTGCGCCCAGGCGAATTGCTCTGACGGCAACTTTGTTGGGCCGAGCGGCACGAGTGCCACCTATTTTGAGGTTGATGCGAGCAGTGCTGGCGTGATACCCGCGCTATTCGATGTATCCACCCTGAGCGGTCGTTATGTTCAATACCGCTATTGGTTCAACAGCATCGACTCTACCAATACGACGGTTATGCCCAGGATCAATGAGGTAGAAATCGTTCTGCCTTAAAGCTGTCATGACCGAGGCCTGACCATTTGCGACGTATCCTTCCCGCATCACCGTTTCACTAATTTTTGTCTTCTAAAGCGCGGCCTTCCAGTGACAATTCTGGAGTGTCGTCCATTCGATCACATTTCTGAAAGTAGCTATGAAAGTGGTCGGCTATAGGGCCTTTTGCCAGCCGCGAACAAATGTTGCTAATATTTAGGGCGCTTCCGCGGACGCACCCGCGAGGATAACGGGCTAAGCGGACAAGCTCACCCCGCCGAACTACGGCCTAAAGCCATCTCAACCTATCAGGTGGTCGACAACAGCCTGCTAAATAGGCAGATAGCTTATTTTAGAAGGAATCTAGTGACTGATTATCAGAGATGAAGCAGAGGTATTCATTTGACGAGGCAAAAATCCCACCTGCGACATAGACACACTGAATGTCGGCGCCATTTGGTCTCGTTCCGAAAAGCATCTTCATAGCATCCATCGGCTGATTCAGGTAGCTGATCATTTCAATGTTTTCCCCCTCCAAGACCTTTTTATTTTGCTGTACAGTTGCGCCAAGTCGCTTCATGACATCAAAAATGGCTTTGGCCGGTTCCCCAGATAGTGTCGCTTTGAGTCCTGAGTCACTACTGAATTTCACCCTATCGAATTGATTGGACAACGAGATTCGCAGGTAGGATTGGCGACCGAGGTCGAATGACTGGGTGAGCGTCATCTTAAGCTCACCTGGGATGTCAAGCAAGGTTGCCGTGAAGATTGGAAATGGCGAATAGCCGCCTATAGTTGCTACAGTCTCTTCAAAGTCTTGGGGATGATTGAGGAGGTATTCTGAGGCCAGTCTCTCAAGAGGATGTGGTACAAAGGCTCCGAGGGTATTTCCAACCCTGATAGTCGCTATCATTTGATTTTTGGTTGGGGTCCAAGCCGTATAAACCGTGGACTCTTCGTTTCCTTGAGCGCTGCCCAATGTGGAGACCAGGCTCAGGGACAATAGCATCAGTGCCGATAAAATTTTCATTGCTTTGGCTCCTTAAAAAGTTGAAATTTTGGATGTTCCTTCATTGTGGCGGTTTTCACCCCTTCTTTTCAGAAGCTAGCAAATGAATATATGGGTAGCGACTTTCCCATTCTTGCTAAAGGAGACTCGATTTATGCTTCCATTGACGGTGACTTATTCATGTTAGGCGGGGAGGGTATTTTCACTCAATGGATCGCAGCTTAGGCCCTGAGAAGACAACGGTGACTTGGCTGCCCACTAAAAGAGGCTGAGATGTGCCGTGCAGGAAATCATGCTGACAAAACAAATTGAGACCTTCCATTCAAATCGCTGGTCCACAAAATCGTGTTCCCACAATCTCCACATCATCTGATTTCGCCTCCTTCAGCATCACAGCGACTCTGCAATTCCTGGGGAACAGCGTTGCATAATAAATTACCACTATAATATTATTGATAATATTTATAATTTATATTGATATTTTAAAATCATGACTTTTTTATGAGCGGAATTTACGAGTCATTTCAAATAAGCCTTTATAGCGTTAAATTTACTCATCTTTTCTTGTAGATCGTTGGATCATCAGAACCCAGAGGAATCAAAGCCATCTCCGGTGCAAGGGCCCACAATTTCCCAGGCAGTCCCGGGGGGGCAGAACCGCTCTACTAGGCCTGTATTCGAGCCGAATACGGGATTTCCCATTATCCCTTGCGGGCCAAATGGTGGCGGCAACGACGGCTTTGGCTAGGGATTGAATTTAAGCAATATTCTTCTATCAAGCAGCTGGAAGACGTTGGGATTCAGCTAGCTGCTAACCAGCTCTCATTTCAAGGTCATTTGCTCCGTGTGGCCTTAGAGCAAGCCCACACGGAGTATTCTCTACACCCTCCGTATTCACGAAAGGGATTTCTCAACTGCTGGTTTTGGCTCAAAAGCCAACGTTGCTACGTGAACCTTTCCTTTCGCCCTCTTGCAAGGTGTTCTTCGCAACCATAGAGCTACCTTTTTGCATTGTTCATGAGCTGAATCTGCGGGACCTGATTCCAGTCCATAAAGGATTTTAGAGCGCAGTCCCCCAAACCTACTTTTTTTTCTTACAAAGCAGTCAAGTTGGATATCTCGCCTGGGGAGGGATAAAGACTCTTGGTTCAATTCCGCCTTGTGGCACGCGATCTTTCCAAACTGTTTCTCTGAGTGAGTGCATAGAGATCCGCCTTCATTGCCGCTGTGGTAAGCATCTGCGATAATGAGAGCCAAAGAGCATGAGATAAAAATTTTGGAGGATCGGATGAGATCAGACCTATTGCTATTGTGCGAATTCCTCCTTCTCCGAAGATCTATTCTAATTGCGGCGCTGCTAATAATGCAGACCTGCAAAAGTATAGACACCCCCTCAGACTTGCAACAAAGTGCTACACCTCAGCAGCTTTACTTTACCACTTCCTTTGATGGCAGCCGCAGCTTCCGCATGTGGTTTGAAACTCTTGAGCTGGCGCGAGAATTAAGTCGCCAGGCTCAGCAACCCGTACATTTTACCTACTTCATCAATGGCATCTACTATGACCATGAATCTCCGCGCAACTGCGGCTTCGGGCAGTCTCAATCCAAAGCCGAGACCTTGACACGGTGGGCAATCACTCAACAAGCTATCAATGAAGGCCATGAAATCGGCAACCACTCCTATCATCATGCCGCTGTCTTTGATGAATCCTGCAAGTATCATGAGCGTGATTTTTATACACCAGCCTTTTGGAACTCCGATATTGCTAAAATGGACCAGCTAGTGGCCAACAATCTCTTTGAGCCAGTACTCGGACCTGATGAGATGCCCATTTTTCCAGCTTGGGAAGCTCTCCCCGGCCAAGGTGAGCTTGGCAATGCCTGTAGTGGGCCCGAACAATGCAAGTCAAAAACTTGCTTGACCCTTAATTCCAAAACCAAGGTATGCGCCCAGCCATGCAAAACCGGGCTAGCCTGCCCGCAAGGATTCAGTTGTGGTGGGCCCGACTGGACCGAACAAACAGACCTTTGTGTGTTGAATCCCCGATTTCCCGTGCGCGATCCTTCAGGATTTCAGCTTTTCTCAGCGAATGGAGAACCCAATATTGAGGCCGTTAAAAGCGGAAAATTGCGCCCCTACAGGATGAAGGGGATGCGCGCTCCATTTTTGCAGACTCATAATCTCTTTCCAGCATTGGCAGCACAAAATTACCGCTATGATGCCAGCGAGGTTTACCTCAGCATCCCGCGACCATTCAGAATTCCAGGCACTCAGCTCATGGAGTTTCCAGTCTCTCGCTTAGATAAACGTGAAATCGGTCTACCACAATACCCACTTTGGCCTCTGCCCTTTAATACAGAATATGATGGAAAGCGGGACCTCTACAGTGAAGCCGACATGGTTCAACATTTTAAAGAAAGTATCCTTTGGGCATACAAGACTCCCAAAACCAATCACTGGAATATTGGTAGTCACTTTTCACCATGGCGAGACAACAAAGTCGTGTACTTTGATGCCATTAAGGAGGTTCTAAACTGGTCAGTGACAGGTTGCGAGGGCGGCTGTGCCGGAGCGAAACATCTGAGCTTTATCGAAACGCTAAACGAATGGGACAGCATCCCCCCGAAACCTGCGAATCCTTGCAATCTATTTACCACTACAGCAGTTTCGCGCTGCCGAGACTTTGTCTCCAATATCTCTACCTGCCTAGGGTCAAGCAAAGGCCTTACCATCTGCAATTCCTTTCCCATGGGGCACCGTATCATAGGGCCCGACAAAAAAAGGCTAGAAGCTGAAGATCCAAACTTTCAACCAAAGAACGTCATTTGCGCGACGACCTGCAATTCCCAGAACATCGGTTTCAACGATGGTTGTAACGGAGTCGTGGAGCGTGAATGCCCCTGATATTGCAAAATGAGTTTGATATACATTTGTCATTATCAAGCTCATTTTGCAGCGTATTTTTATAAACCTTCTCAACGGATGTTACAATAAAGGGCTGGATAGAATAGGATGCATCCCCCTTTCTGCATAAAGGCGGTTAAATGAAAAATTTACTTCTGACCTTGGGTATTGCCATCTATTTTAGTCTTTTGTCAGGATGCAAACACCAACAAGAAAAACCAGTCAGTCAAGCTAAAATCATAGGTGGCAGCGATGCAAAGGTCGTATATCCCTTCATGGCTCAGCTTTTTCAACAGGGTGCTTTCAACGAATTAGCGCCGTTTTGTGGCGGAGCTGTTATTGATAAACATTTGGTTCTGACAGCAGCGCACTGTGTCAAACAAGGAAGAAAACCATGGGTTTCTACTGGGGCTCTTGCCTCCATGGCCATCCAAGATCTCTTTGCTGAGGACGGAGATCCTAATCGGAAAATTCGTCAGGTAGTAGGCTCACTTATTCATGAGGAGTATAAAGAGGGATCGATTGCAAACGATATTGCCTTGCTACTATTGTCGGACGACGGTCCTCAAAATTTCTCTGCTGATCAATATATCAATCTTGCAACGGCAGCGCCGGCCCCTAATGAGAAGCTTCGGATCATGGGGTGGGGAAATCAGACATCAGTTGGCCAACTGCCCGCGGAACAATTGCAGGAATTAGACACACTGGTGCTTTCTCAGGACCTCTGTAAGACAAAACACCAAGAAGGCTCAATTTTGCCTGGCATGCTCTGCCTCGGGAATTCTTCAGGAGGTGCAGATGCTTGCAAAGGTGATTCAGGAGGCCCTGCGGTGCAGCTAACAGCACAAGGAGAAGCCGTATTGAAAGGCCTCGCCAGTTGGGGCAAGGGTTGCGGTCAACCTGACATGCCAACAATCTACACGGATGTCTATCATTACCGCGAATGGATTGAGAGTGCTCGGAAGCAACTGGCCTTGATTGATCAAGCTGACAAACTTTCACCAAACTTCATTCAAGCCTTTTGCGATGATGAATTAACCTGGGGAGAACGGATTGACGTAGGAGACCAGGGTGATTTGCTCATTATAACCAGATTTGTACCAGGTGGGATTGCAGATGTGCCTTTGTCGACAAAAGCACGGCGAAATTTGCCACTTTGGCAGGAGCGGTGTCGAGTCAAAGTCCCGAACGAGCACCATAGGGACTTTGTTGTCGATATAAAAGGCCGTGAGCTAACTGTTAGCATGGTGGAAGGCTCGCCACTGCTTCCTGATGGTGGAAACGGATCATTTCCTGAAGAATCTGAGCCTGTCTTTGCACCTGGCGAAAAAATCTTGCCCATTGCCTTGGAGCAAGGTTTTTCACTAACCTGCAAAAATGATAAAATAGCTAAGCGAATTGGCTTGGATACTCGCGATTTCCTTGAGTCTGGTTACTTTCTGCATGAGGGCCAGTGGTATCCGATAAGACCCGTCTCTGCCTCTGAAATTGCAAAAGTGCAGGAACAAATTGCCCGTGAAGGTGTCACCTGCAGTCTTTCAGGAAACAGCAAAGACTCGCCGATACACATGGACGGCAAGTTGCAGGCCCACCTTCGTTTCGTGATCGATCGCCCTATGAAGAAGGGAT
>JBIKVD010000217.1:0-7593 GCA_044357055.1 Oligoflexales bacterium
ACCCGATTGGCCAACCATCTGCTGATAAGCTGGAAGATCCTTTGCCTTCCTCTACCGAACAGTATCTTGAAAAGATCTCGGCCTGCGAAAAAGAGGCCTTCGCTGATTCCGAAGCAAGTCTAACCGTTAATGGCGGCAATGTGATTTTGGTGGAGAGCCTTCGTACACATTTTGAGAGGGAATTCCTCAAAGTCTTCGTGTTGGTGAATGTGGAAGGCGAGTATTATGTCGATGAATACAGCCGCAATGCCACTCGTGATGAACATACTGGACTATGCAAAATCTCATCTTCTTTCTCAATGCAGAAAACCTGGGACATTCAGGAATTCACGGCATCTTACGTAGATCCCTTAACCCTGAACCTAGACCAGGTAAGGGCCAGTTATTTGGCTTCCCATGTCTGCAAAAAGAGTATTGTCAAACAATGGGAATCGATGGGGCACTTGTTTGCAGATGCCGAAGAATTAAGGCAGTTGCGATTCAGCGCTCAAACGTCCTCGTCTTCCAAAAAATTCATCATCAAAGCCAGTCTCGTTTCTGAGAATGGCCTAGACAGCCAAAACAGCACCTGGGAGGCCGAAATTAAGGAAATCAAGCCTTTTCAGCAAGATTTCTTTTGGGATGATCCTTGCGCACTGAGTTTCATTTCCGCAGATTGATCAATAAGAAACTCCCGCTATGCGGGGCATTGAGTGGCTCGATGCCTTCTGCAAATTCTCTAGATCAGCTATTGAAAATATGACTGTAGATGACTTAGCTTGGCGTTGAGCTCGCTCGTCATCTCAGCATATTCCAGATGGGTTTGGGGTTTAGGGCGTAATGGAACGTAAAACCAGCCTAGCTTCTCCCATAGCTGTTTTTAGGTGGCTCTCCGTTCTGGGCATGAAACCCACACCGCGCTGGGCGGCGCGGCACCCATTGCCACTGAATTTAGTTGCACAAACGGACGTTTGTGCAACTACGGTGGGGCTGCCGTCCTTCAAGGCATTACGCACTGCAAAGCCCTATTGCAAAATCAAATAAATATGCAATAGGTTTGCGCAATCATTATACTCGACTGCGCCTTAATTTCCAGCAATGAACAGAATGCCGTGGATCAAGACAAGATCCCATAACCGGGTTTTACGTTCCATTACGCCCTAAACCCCATCCTCTGGTATTTTAGGTCTGTACTCATGTTGTTAATTGTACCGGAAAAATGACATCATACCAACACAATGACTAACTATTTAAATTTGTAAATATATATGCAATTTTCGATCAAAAATTTAAAGTTCTTTACATCCATCTTGACACTGCGCCGTTGCTGCGCTATCATCCGGATCGCGAAGCAAACTACGGCTTTTTCTTTAGAGGATAGCAAATTTGCATGTTGGCATATGGCTATCAATATGTTTTGCATAAACACCAATTTGAAGGGATTCTAAAAATGAAAATTAATGCAATGTTACTATTAGCTTCAGCTACGTTCTTACTTAGTGGACTCATGGGCGGAGTAGCTTTTGGAAAAACTGCCAATATCAGATGCGATTTGTCTGAAAATTTTTTGCCAGGCACAACCAATCCCGCTCTTCCCATTGTTCAATCATTTGTATTTGATTCTGAGAATCCGACCAATAAAGAGTATAAGTGCGCTAATGTCGATGAATGTATCGAAAAAAGAGAAGAACCTGAATTTAAAGATCGAACCTTTACGTGTGACCCGCCGGATTGGAGCAACTGTAAATTCGGTGGTTCTTGGTCTTATCAAGTGAGCAGCAAGGACGCAGAATTTGAAGGCATTCTACAAATACACAATTTGGGTAATGATGCTTCGCCAATTTGGTATGGTGGGATAAAGATAAACGCTGCCGGCGAAGATCAAAGTAAACCAGGTAAACCTGTTGCAACCAGCGTCATAAAAGATCTTTCTAGCTGGAGCTTTGGGCTAAGCATCAAAGGCGAAGGAGGCCACGCCTTTTCTTGTTCGGCGTTACCGATAACCAAGTAAATTTCCCTTTGAGAGGATATTAAGTCCGTGCGTCAGGCCCTATCTGGATTTTGCTGAAAAAGTCCAAGATCAAGGCCGCAAGGAAAAAATGAGGAGACATAACTTACTGGTTAGGCGACGAATTTTTGACGATGCGAACGCAGAGATTGGGCTTTTTCAGCAAAATCTATCTGATCTCACGCGTCTTTGTCAGTAGGCGATCCGCGGTCCTAGATCGCCCTATCCCATAGCAACAGTCCCTCGAAAATCAAGATATTCATAAAATTCCAGATACTTAACTCAGTTGATTCATAAATCCCGTCTACGCAACGAGTCGCGCATTCTTAAGTCCCGCCTCCCCTCGCCGATACCCATCATGCACTATTTATTTTGGAAAGCCTCTTATGCATTTGACTCCGTTTTTCGCCTTGATCCTAAGCTTGGCGTGCAAAGCTCCACCATCGAAAGAAAAAGCGGAAGTATCACAGACAGAATCTGACACATCCACCGAACCTGAGCCAACAGAGGAAGAGGAGGAAGAACCGGCCGACCTTGGCGACCTTGCGATTGTTCTTCCTGAATCGCCCGAAGGTGTGATGTCGGTTATTGATAAAGCCGTCACCTCGGCACTCAGCGGTGAAGCTTCTAGCACCGTGCTGGTCCCGGGTGCTGGTCAAATCGCGATCGCGTTGAATGCGGCGGGGGAATCCACGACGCATTGTTCGGCGCAAGGCAACCCTATACACCCGGATCCAACCCGCAACGCGCTTGTTCCTGGCGAGACCGAAGCCCGCCTTCCCCGCGAGGATGTTGAATACGCCGTGGGCAAGTTTAACTGTCTCTTCACCCAAAACACCCTCACTATCCAATCCATTCAGGGAGCGTACACGTCCGTAAAAGAGTACCTTTGTCTTTCAAAAGATGCGCTGACCCTCCCTGACCCAGGGGGGTTCCCGGTTATACTGCTTTTTTCCAGCCGCGACCAAAAGTGGCTAAATTTTTAGGGCGCTTCCCCGAGGGTGGCCGGACTGAGAGGACATCCCCCATCCGCCGAACTACGGGCTAAGGCCATCTCAACCTGTCAGATGGTCGGCAACAGCCTCCTAAATAGGCAGATAACCGGTTTATACGTATAGGTACCTGTGGTTTTGGACAGAGGGGAGCAACTGGCGTGGCGTCGCGCTTGAATTATTCGGTGAAAGTGTCTTCGTAAGCGCAGTCATCCTAGGTTAGCTCAGCCTGGACCTACCGCGCTGGTGCAATGGGCGGTGGGTACGCTCTCATGCCGATGTGGCGAAGGTAGCGCTGCACTTCTCCAGGATCTTGAACAGCCCCCATGATCTCCATCGTGTCTGCCGAGCTGGCGAGGGAGAGGGAGCCGCATTGAGGGCAGGTGCTAACATCAACCTTGAACGTGCGAGCGAGCCGTTTGGCCCACCTGTGATTTTTGACTTTCTTCCGGTCGGCACCGCCATCCGGACAGAATCCCATGCGTTTTTCGGGGTGAGGAACAACTTTGTCTCTCCACTTGCTGTGCGTGGAGAAAACGCCGGAATATCTTGTCAGATGACTGTTTGGCGGTGGCACCAACGCCGCAACTTTTTCACAAAGCTCTTCAGGAGATAAGAGAATAGGTGGTCGGCAAGGACCTTGTAGAGAACAGTGTCAGTGGACTGCCTTGCCTGGTAGGTGTGAACATGTTTTTGTGGCTCGCCCATGGGGACAAACTTTGACGCTTAGCCCGCTGATGAGAAGTGACATCGGAGGGAGCGTGAAGATGTCCGCGGGCGACATTGCCGTGACTTGCAAAAAGGTGTAGGTGCGAACGCCACGCCTGGCAACCTGTCGGCAAGCTCACACCGCCGACGGCAAAATGGGTATGCCTGCGGCAAAGTGTATTAACTTTTTGAACATTTTGGCTCGTAGCTTTTCTTTTTGATGGGGAACGGACAATCCATTCTATATGGCCGATGGCTCGCCAATGAGTGAAGCCCTCCGTGGAGTACTATCTACCCTGTAGAGCGGTCTTGATCCAGTCAGAATTGGCGATCATATACGAGGGCTTGATACCCTCGCCTTTGAGTGCTGCGGGCAAAAACTCGGTGAATTTCGTCGAACTAACCATCTGAACCGCAGAGTTTGGTAGGTAGAATTTGACATTGCTTGCAAACTGTAATAGTCCGGCGGTGGGTAAGCCAATGACGGTTACCATCGGATGATGTCTCATCGCGGAAACAAAAAACTCGCACTGCGAGGCACACTTTCGATCGGCAAGAATAACGATAGGATTCTTGAATGGTAGAGTGCGAGTACCGGAGGCGATCATGTCTGAAGTGTCTGCGACAAACTCCTGAAGAGGCGGAAACTCGCCAATATTGGCTTGAATGCCCTGATCAAAGGAGTCGAGCTTTTCCTGCGCGGCAGCGATTGCCATTTCTCTCGTTTCGCCTGGTTGAAGCGGTCGCACCTCTGCGAGTTCTACTTCGCCCACGTAATAGCCACGGTAGCCAGCGAATGTCAGAATCGACATCTTCTGTGTCGACGTGCCCTCCTTGAGCTGTTGATCCGGAGTAAACAGGGCGTCGGTAAGCATTGACTTCAGCGGGTCGGCACCGCCGTCAAAACCCCGCAAGTCGATAATCATCGGCATGACGCGCTGTGCTAGGCTCGCTACGTATGTGCTATCGTCCTGGGTAACGTCTTCTGGAAAGCGCGCAATTCTAACATACTCAATGCCATTTTCAAGGGTTTGCACACTCAGCGCAGCGGGCGTCGCCGGAAGAGTCTGAGATGTCTCCTCGACATAATTGAGCGCCACAGCATTTCCGCCGTTAGACCTGCAGTTGATCGAGATTGGAAATTCAGCTATCTCAGAAAGACGGCGATAGGCGATGAAACGATAATTGTAACTCAGGTCATCGTTGACTACTGCTATCCTCAAAACCATTAAGTCTTCCACGATTCTTTTGGACGGTGTGCCAACGACCTCGCCGAATCCACTGGTCAATGCAGGCACGACGATTGAAGTGCGGAAGAAACTACTCGTCAAGCATCAACATCTGACAGTGCTGTTTGAAGACCCCTACGTGATTGCAGTCGAGAAACCAACGGGAATGCTTTCTTCAGGTCATAGTCAAAATGAAAAAGACCGCATGTATGCGCTTTTAAACGCTGTTAAGCAGGGGAAAAACCATGGTCGTCCCTTCCATGCGGTTCATAGACTGGATCAAAAGGTCTCTGGCGTTCTGCTTTTTGCTAAGACGGAGGAGATTTTAACGACCTTGCAAGATCAATGGCAGTTCCACAAAAAACACTATCATGCCCTGGTGGAAGGAGCTCCGCCGGAAGTTAGCGGCACGATTGAAAGCTGGCTTTCTGAGGATGAGAACTTCAAGGTTATGGCTGGGCCCAAGTCAAAGCGCAGCAAGTGGGCCGTGACTCACAATGAGGTGGAGAAGAAATTCCGGAATCAAACTCTGTTACGTATTCGTCTGGAGACGGGTTATCCTCTGCGTTTTCATATCCTTGGTGAGAATTTCAAAGCCTAACTATGATCACGAAGGTGCTTTCCCGGGCTCAAATCCTTACCACAATCTCGCGCATATTGTTGGTAGTCAATTGCGATGGAGATCAAGCACATTGAATCCAGCAGAGACTACAGGATTGATTGAAACCATGAATCCTCATCGCACTTCACAGGTCTTAAACAGCGCGCTTATGGATGGCTCAGAGGCTCCCGGGACGAACTGCATAAGCTGCCACCTCAGCCAAGCATTTTTGACTGACTATTTCGGGGTACCAATCTTAGAGGCAAGAGAGGGAGCGGGCTCCTATCGTAACAGCAGGCGCGGCGATTCTCCTGTGCCTATTTATCGACCATATCTATTCCGCTCGCTTATTAATGTTAGGAACCTAGGATACGAAGTTCCGCTGACACCAGCCGTTAGCCTGCGTACACTCAATGAAACAGACGATCTGCTAACTTTGATAAAGACTCATAACCTGTAGAATTTCTTATCTCACCCACGAATGCGATCGCGTGAGACGGGGCGATAGTCTTTTTAGCCCTGATATCATATATCCCAGCGGCTATCCTCCTTTGCCCGCATCGGTCTTAAAACGAATATCGGAAAAATAGCCTAACTCGTGCAACTTCCTAATATCTGCACGAATCTTTTTTCTATCGATGGCCATACCCTCTTGACTATCAAGAAGAGTTTTAATGGCATCCGCCTCAACTTGAGCATTGCCTTTCACCACAATACTGTCGATATTCTGCGCCTGGGTCGTTCCTGCGCTTAACAGGAAAGAGGATGCATGTTTGGTTCGCAAATTTGGCGATTCGTTTGCGCGAGCAATATCTTCTGTCACAATGCCGGTAGTCCGCGATCTTGGTAAACAAATCTGGATCTTAAACATGGAGCGTCTCGACTTCACCGCATTCTATAACTATGGCGGTGCCTGGTATGGTGATGCACCCTCTACGGGTCGTCTGATCTCTGCGCATGGTTACAATCTCGACCTGCAACTTGAGAACAAGGGCGTGCGCTTCAATGTGGGTATGGGAACAGGCCAGGTCTTTGACTATGCTTGGGACATTTATGCGACGGCCGGTTTTGATGCTTTGTTCTAAGTTTGAACGGTTTAAATGGCGCGAAAAAGTCATTTTGGCATTAAATTAGAATAACTCCGCCCGGCGACCAAACTTAAGTAAATAAAATCATAGGTTTACTGCCTAAAATGTTCAGCCCAGTGTCGCCCGCTCCTGTCAATCAGCTGCGATATGGGCTCTTGTTCTTGCAGTAGCGAACACAATTGTCGCGTCAGGGCGTTTTTGGCTGCTAAGCCCTTCTTTTCCTGTCAGGATCCGCAAACCCAGGATTTTGCCTATTCCTCTCGGAGCGGCAGAAACTGCGGTTCACAACTTACAAATGAATTGGAGCATTCATGATGAAGACGACACTCGTATTTCTTTTTGCTGGTTTGAGCGCGGGCTGTTCAGTGAACGAAACTCAAACAGAAACCTTTGGCGGTGGAAGCACTGTTAATATCGCCAATAAATGTGCCATTCGAGGTCAAGAATCTGATCAGAATGGTGCCATGCGGGAATATAAAATTGAAGCAGTTTTCAGCCGCGGACAGACCTACGAAACCTTAGACTTGATAATCCAAAACACGCTCGACAGCGTCGATAAAAATGTCGTGTTTACAAGTCAATTGCTCAGCGCTAAAGACAGCAATGTGCCTACTGGGGATTTTAGCAGCGAGAAGCTCGCGTTATATGACATGGGTTTTGGTGATAAGACAAACCCGATTTACCCGACCGTACTGGACCTGCCCGGACAGGATAAAGATGTGGCAAAGCTGCTCAGCAACCCCTTACTTAGCGTCAATTTTAGTGACCTGACAGCCACTCTGTTTCTGCGCGAGCCTACAATGTCTTCAAATCCGGACTATCAAGAAGTCGTGTTTGCTTGCGATAGCATTAACTCTAATGCAGTTAATACAATTGACGCGCTTCTAGATGTGCTTTGACAGTTAATTTTAGCTAGAAAAAGTTACGCTCCTCTGACGAAAAGTTGCAGGTTTAATATTAGGATCGTACTGTTTCATCGTAGGATATC
>JBIKVD010000505.1:0-5551 GCA_044357055.1 Oligoflexales bacterium
GTATTTTTTTTTTTAATTAAAATAATTTAATAAATAAAATTTAAATTTTGAACGGTTTTCTCCACGCTGCTCCGCAGCGTGTAACGGACCAGGATCCGCTGCGCGGATCCTGTGCTTCGCACCGGGGCCCGCTCCTGAGGCCGAAGGCCTCAGGCGATGCAGAATGCCAGAGCAAGGCGCTCGGTCTGGCCAGGAGTACGCTTAAGGCGCAGCGCGACGATGCGCGGCTGGCCGGTCCAGCCGTCGTCTCGCCGCCAGTCCGTCTCATCACCATCCAGGGTGTCATAGACCGCCCCTGACGGCGCGGTGATCGTATCGGGCAACGGCTGTTTCTTGCCCACACCGTAGACAGGGGCAGCAACGTTAAGCCGGTGCTCGGCCGCCTTGTCAAACACCACAGTGTCATGCTTGCCGCCCCAGCTCAGTGTGAGATGGTAGTCATAAGCCGCACACAATGTAAAATCACGATCGATTCGTTTAGTGTAATCGTACGGCTGAAGACCCATCGCAGTCACTACCGCGATCACGGAGTAATTGCCGGGCATTGTAATACGGAACCCGGGGACACGCTTATTGATCCAGGAGATAAGGTGTGGATCAAGCGTTACATTCTCACGCTCCCAGGCTATATCACTCGTGCCGTTAAGCCGGATCCCAACATAGCCTTTTGAACGCTTGCGAGCCGCTTCTACAACTAGATTCTGCAGGAAAAGCATCCTGTCCTGATCGAAGGCGAAGGATCGACGAGCGCGAGCAGGCAGCTTGAGATCAAAGTAAACAGGATTGCCCGACTTGTGCAGGCACAATGCCGCGCAGGTTCCGGCCGCAGGACAAACGCCATAGGTGACCGGCTCGAGATGCAAGACGATGGTAGGCGACTCGCTTACCTTGCCGTTCTTAAGCGTCTTGGGATTGGTGGTGGTGAACGTGTTGCCTGAGCCGAGCTTATAGGTACGGCGGAAGGCGAGCAGGTCAGCGGGGAGACGATGGGCCATGATAAATCGGGTTGTGTGTGTGGATTGAACTGATAAAAGCATAGCACACAGGCCTGCGGCCTGTGTATGGAATGGGGCGAGGCAGTTAACTGTTTGCCTCGCATGCCGCCATATTATCTAACGGACCAGGGGCTACGCCCCTGCCACGCTGCGCAGCGTGTAACGGCCCAGCGGGCTGCGCCCGCTCCCCTTGACAGGGACTTGACAACCGTTTACAATCGGTCCCGGAAGGGGGCCTAAACCCCTCGTTACACTCGGGGTTTGCGAGCTAACGCTCGCACGGCCACCCTCGTCGCGGTCCTACGGACCGCTCCTCGTCCGTATTGAGGGGGGAAAGCCGCTTTAGGACTCTCCTCCCTGCGGCCTATACCCCGCTAACCTCCCCGCTAGCCCTATACGCCCCCTCTCTCCGGGAAGGGTCACTCCCAGCAAGGGTCGTAAGCCGTGACGAAAGCGATTTGATCCTGCTCGTCCTCTGGCCACTCGTCTAAGCTGTCAAGAAACAACACTGCTCGGCACAAGTCGGGGTCGCAAGATCCCGGGTCGAGACGACTTGCCTTCGCGTTGTCGAGCACAGCCAAGACGGTCACAGAAACCGTCTTTTTACAGGTTGTCACATGCTCAATGGACAGGATAGTATTGGCCATTGTCTATTTGCCCCAGTAAAGACTTTCCGGGCCGAATTGCTCAAGCAGGTGGGGGAACGCATCTTCGATACGTCGCTTGTTACTTGTATCGGCTACATACCAGGCCAGGGCCAAGTTGCGGCAAAAACCACCCCCAAACCTCTCCATGTTCTGAAAAGTTTTGTGCCGAGTGTCGTAATCCATTTGTTCAGAGATAGTGTGAGGAGTGTACGTATGAATGTTTAAACGGCGAGTCATTCAATCCCCCGCCACAAGGTCGGACACCCAGTCAAACCCCTCTCCGCTTTCATTGGAGTTAAAGCCGCTGGTGTAACCATCTTGAAGTTGTTTGATAACCTCCTGCAGTGCAAAAATTGCACCGTCTGAATTAAGAGATGTGATCTTGACTGTGACTTTTTTCATTGATTATTACCGGCGATAGGTTGTGTGGTGGGGGGGGGGCAAAGCCCCCCCCTGCATATCAGGCCTCCTCCTCGCCACGGACAATCCGCAGGCTGAGAGTCTCGTCAATCATCCTCGCCTTGGCACCACCAGCCGCCTTGGCCGCATCCTGCGCACCTTTCAGAATCTTCTCGGCCGCCTTTAATTCTTTCTTAAGGCGGTCAACCTCTCTCTGAGCGCTGGTAACAGCGCTGGATCTGAAGACCCAGAGCTGTTTGCGGGTCGGCTGGAGCTGGCCCCAATCGACCTTGACGGTTTGAGAGTTGAAGTCGGAAACGATCAGGGCGAGGGCCTCGACCCGGGCATGGGTCTCGGTCTCCTTGGCCGCCTCGGCGGCCAAGATGGCAGCGTGCAGGCGGTTGAAAACAACGTGGTTAATAGCAGTGGGCATCGGATTGGTTAGGTGTGTTGTGGACTGAGTGAATTGTAAGGCATGCGAGGGAACGAGTCAAGTAACTCGTTTCTCCTCCCGTGCCATGCCCTTATGTTAGCTAACGGACCAGGGCCTACGGCCCTGCCATGACGCTACGCGTCATGTAATGTAACGGACCAAGGCGTGCTATGCACGCCTTGTATACTGCTGGTCAAAGAACAAGACGGACGGTCGCCGTCCCGGTCCAAGGCTCGCCTTCTCGCCAGTACCAGACACCAGCTTTCTGGTAAATGCCCTGGCCGCCACCTACGCATGTAAGCATGTCGAGTAAGGCGTTAAGCCTTGATTTGGTGGTGTTGGTACGGTATCCGCAATCGTCCAAGGTAATAGTGCCTTTGTAATACGAGATTACAGCGATTGTGTTCTTGAATAGGGATACTTTAGCCGTGCAGGTTTCCGTACAATGAACTACCTGCGTATTGTCCTTGTTAAAAGAATCGCGGCATTTAATCGCGGCGATCATGTCGTGTTCAATGGCTCTCATTGTTTTTTGAGGAGTTGAAAGGTGTAAGCGATGTAGTACTTTGGCCTGTAAACGGATTCGAATAAGTCCCATGCCCCCCGGGCATGGGGGGCGGTTACTGTCACTTTGCGGAGGTTGATGCGAGCTTTACCGACTCGGCCGAAGGTGATAAAGTATTTGTTCATTGTCAAAGCCTCCGGACCGTATCAATCTGGACATCAGCCGGAACCTGGGGATCCTTGCCCCGGACAGAGTCGAGAAAGAACTCGGTCGCATCTTGCAGGTCGTGACAATCTTCGATTGTTGTGAAGCCGAACCGGCCGCTGCTGGGGACGGTCCAGGAGATAGAGTAAGAGAGCATGGTTGTTTAGAACGAGTCGGGTTTTTTGATCTGAAGAAATACTACTTGAATCGGCTCACCTTGCACGTAAAAGAATACGTAATTGGGGTGAGCCTCGATTCTGCCATCCACTGTATCAAGATCGATACGATCTTGGTTGTCATTGTCAGCAACATATGGACTTTCTGTTCCCATATCGTAGCCGACGAAGTACAAGTAGTCGTTTACGCTAACTGCGTAAGAATCGGCGAGCATGGAATGGAACTGCTCAAGAGTAATTTCTTGAGGGGTATACTCGGGAAGGGACATTGTGAAACTCGGGTTGTGTGTTGTGATTAAGTGGTGCGATTTTGCATCCTGGGACGCACCCGACCGGGGGAGGGGAGCCACCCCGCCGTAGTTGTTGGCTGTTGCCATCATAGCACACTATTGGCTAGGGGGCAACTGGTTTCAACCCATACGGAGCCGGGATCAGCTCGGGTCGGACATTGCGTATCGCGTCCGCAATCGCGTTGATTGTATCCGAGTTCCACTCGGTATCGGCACCGTCACCCCATAGGGCGTCAGCGATGCTGAGTACAAGGCTATCATTGGCCTGGCTCTGGTCAGGGTCGTTCCAGCGGGCGACTGTGCAGCCTTCCCAGGCTATTACCGACTCCTCGATAGAGGCGGCAGGGCAGGAAAAGTCACAGTCCAGGAGTTCCTCATTAACACGGATAAGGCATGAAACAAGACGGATAGACATTTGAATCAGGTTGGGTGGTGTGAACGGGTCAAGTGTAACACGGGAAACGTCTGTCTCCCTCGCCACGCCCCCATATTAGCTAACGGACCACGCTCGCTTCGCTCGCGTTGTATCTAACGGCCCAAGGAGGGGGGGGGGAGATCCCCCCAGCTACTCTTCACTCCAACTACATTTTATCTGAGTAGTCATGCCATTGTTAATATCAACCATTCTCTTTATACCCTCTAGGGAATTTGTATTCAATGAAACACCATGGCGGGAGGCAATATAGTAATAAGTGGGGGCAACAGAACCCGGGCCGTAGTAATAGTATGAGATCTTGCGTATAACCCAACCCTTGTAAGTCTCTTCCGAGATAATCCGATAACTCATGATTCAGAGGTGGTAGCGGGTCTGTAATCGGGGATACTAAAACCAAACTCAAACTCAAAGATAACAGTATCAAGGACTTTTAATATATCTTTCATCTCGTTTGCAACACCGGGATACTTGAGAATATATTTCTCTATAGGGAAACGATCATCATCTTCAAACTCAGCAATCTCATCGACATCATACTGTAGAAGTTCTTCTGCCGTGTGAACAATCAGGTCATACTCGGGGTTATGGAACCAGAAGTCTCCCATGCCGGTAAAAAACTGCAGGTTATTTTTTTCGCAAAACGGTTTGATGGTTGATTCTAGATACTCCAGGCCAAGTTTGTCTACCTCAAGATTAGCTGCTTTCTCGATAGATTCGAGCTTAGAGATTAGTTCGGGCATGGTGGGGTGTCCTTAGATGTAATGGCGTTTAATAATATCTGAAACACTTTCTTGGCGGAGTTTCAATTGACAGTCGGTGTGAATTGTGAACAGTCTGGTATAGTCGGAGGCTGAACCACCGAACTTCTTAGCCCTTTCTTGAGCTGAGGGAACCAGAATAATTGGTTTGCTGCAGTGAGAGCATAGCATGGAAAAACTCAGGTTGTATGTGTGTGAACGGGTTAAGCATAGCATGGAAAACGTCTTGCGTCTCCCTTGCCATGCCACCATATTACCTAACGGCCCAAGGCTCGCTACGCGATCCTTGTAACGAACCAGGATCCGCTGCGCGGATCCTGTGCGAAGCACCGGGGGGGCCTGCCCCCTACTCCGCTCCGGCCTCGGGCGCGATCAGGTCGGCCGCTTTACGCGCTTCGGACAGCACCTGAAACAACACTTTGGGACCGCCTTCCTTTAACAGGCTGGCCCAGCCTTTGAGATAGCTGGCATGGTTCTCGATGTTGAAACCGATCCGGAGTCGGTAGCATACTAGAACGGATGCCAACTCAGCTACAAGCTCCTCGCGTGCATATTCCTTGCTGTCCTTGCCGCAGGACATGGGGCGATCGAGACGGGAACTGTGCCCGGTGCTGTGTGCCTGCTCATGCGCCCAGGTCGCGCACATCGCCTCTCGGCTGGTGAACGTATCGGCCGGGGGCATTGTGATCCGGTCGGCGGAAGGGCTGT
>JBIKVD010000219.1:0-7492 GCA_044357055.1 Oligoflexales bacterium
AAACTCATTTTCATATAATTCTCATAAACTTGAATAGCCAAAATCAGCTTGGCGGGAATCTAGGGGACTATTGTTAAGATTGTATGAGGCTGGGGTTTGATAAGCGTTAAATCCGTCCTAACAGAAAATTAACATACAGTCGAAAGAGCTTTGTGTATAAGCGCCCTGTCAAACTATGTGTAAAGGAACAGGACCCATGAGAATTCCTCAGCTTTTTTCTTATATCCTGGGTGTTTGCCTCTTGACCTTTGCTGCCCTAACGCCAGAAAGTCAAGCGGCGGAAGCCGAGTCCAATATGGCCCAGAAAATCGTGGCCTTGCGGTCAGAAATCGACAGCATGACGTCAGGATTGCAGACACAGCGCGAAGAACATCGTGCTCAGGTGACGTCCTTTAGTACCCGCCGGGCCGATTTGGATATAGCCATCGAAAGAGATCAGTCCCTCCTGCAGCAGATCGAGCAAAAAATCGCCGAGGCCAGAACTTCAAATTCTTCTTTAAAAGACAACTCAGAAAAAATGATGCCGGATTTTCTCAAGCTTACGGAGCATTTGAAAGATTATATCGCCACTTCAATCCCATATAGCCGCAAAGATAGACTCGAATCCGTTGATATGTTGGTCAATCAAGTGCGCGGGGGAGAATTGAACGTCTTTACCGCGATGGGGCGGCTCTGGGCCCTAATTGAAGATGAGTTCCGAGTCGTGAATGAAATCAATATCTCTGAGCAGATGATTGCTATCGAAGGCAAGGAGTATCTCAGCAGTGTGATTAAAATAGGCTCTGCCTTGTTGTTTTATCGCAGCAACGATGGCCGTTTCGGTTACGCCTCGCGTAAAGATACGGGTGATTGGGAGTTCATTGCGCTAGAAGGCAAGGAAAACAAGCGCATGATCACCAATCTTTTCGACTCACTCAAAATGCAGGTTCGTGTAGGACTATTTGAGCTACCGATGGTTCTATCACAACCATCTGTTGCTCCGAAGCTTGGAGGTTGATCATGTTGCGAGCCATTCTTCTCGGGTTATCTGTGTCCTTAGTTAGCTCCTTGGCTCTAAGTCAAGAGGGTAAATCCTCTGAGCCTGCGACTTCAGGTGAGGACTTAAATTCCGCCTTTCAGCGTGAGTATGCTTTTCTGCTGGCCCAAAAGAAATCCTTGACGGAGGAAGCGCAAAAGACCTCCCAAGAGCAGGAACGTGCGCTGGAAGCTGCCAAAGCTGAGATTTCCGAATTAGAAAAGAAGCACGGAGCGATCGTTCAACAACTCGAAAAAAACAACAGTCTGCTAGAGGAAATCCAAGTTTCTGGCGACAATGCTGCCGAGGCAGAAGAGCTTACCGCTTCGACCCTCCTGCAAACTCAGGAAGCTCTTGCCAAGTTTAAACATGTTTCTTATGAGGGCAAAGTGGTGCAAGAGCCCGCCGTAGCAGCAGAAGCCACGGGAACGGGTGGACAGCTCATGGCCTTGACCCCGCGCTTATTGGCTCAGATGGACGAGAGTATCAAGATACTGTCAAACTTGGATGGCATTCGCATAGAGTCAGGTAGTTTCTACAATCTGGACGGGTCAAAGGTCTCAGGTGATATTTATTATGTCGGAAACGTTGCTGCTTATGGCTACGCGGATGCCTATAAAGGGTCTTTAGCACCAGCTGGCAGTGGTGAATTAAAAGCCATTCATGCCGAGACCGCGGATTCGCTACGAGCTTTGCGGGGCGAGGAAAAGTTACCAAGTGTAAAGATGTACCTTTTTGAGTCGCCGTATGCAGAAGCGATAGAACAAACGGAAAAATCTTGGATCGATGTGGTTGATGATGGTGGGCGTATCGCCTGGATCATCTTCTATATGGGCGTGTTCGCGGCAATCTTAACGGTCATTCGCTATATTGTCTTGGTGCGTTCTTCCTCGATGTCAAAGGGTCTGACCAAACAGGTAGGGACGCTTATTGCAGAGCGCAAGTTGAACGAAGCGATAGAGCTGTGCAATAGAAGCCCAGGCGTGATCGCCAAGGTTTTATCCAGCACCCTGCGCAATATCCAGCGACCTCGCTTGTTTATTGAGGACATTGTCAATGAAACGATCATCTACGAGAGTCGACTGATTGATAAATTCGGCAACTTTATCATTATCACCTCCACGGTTGCGCCTTTGCTTGGCCTGCTAGGAACCGTAGCGGGGATGATCGCGACCTTTAACATGATGACGGAATACGGCACCGGAAACCCTAAGATTCTTTCTGGTGGCATTTCAGAAGCTCTGATCTGTACCATGCTGGGCTTAGCAGTGGCCATACCAGCGCTGCTGATCGGCAGCTTGATGAATGGTTGGGCCGAAAAAATAAAAGACGATATGGCTCATGCTGCTCTACATATCAGCAATATCTTCCAGAAGCGCGAGAATGCTGAAGGCCCAGTATGAATTTCTTTGATGAAGTCGTAGCCTTTTTAATCACTGGCGGCCTTATCATGGTCCCCTTGTCAGCGACTGCATTTGGGCTTTGGTATGCGATTGGGGCACGCTGGGCCTATTTGAAGCGTCATGGCAGTATCCGACCAAGAGACGTGGTTGGCCAGATTAAAAGCCAGAAGCTGCCGACTGATTCGCGAGATCCAGTTATCTCTGCTACAGCTAGGGCCTTGGCCAGTCTCGACACGTATCAGCATCCCGATGAGCAATCCTATTTTATCCAGGAGGCCTTTGCGGAGGCCACGGTACGAGCGAGCAAGTATCGTAAGATCGTCACAACTTTAGTCGTCATCGCGCCTCTATTAGGACTTCTGGGGACCGTTGTAGGGATGATCGAAGCCTTTGAAGCGATTACGAACTCGACATCTCAAGACACCAGCACAGGGATTTCCGGTGGTATTGCCAAAGCGCTATTTGCGACGCAAATGGGTCTGATCATCGCTATTCCCGGAATGATTTTTGGCTCTTTTCTCAACAAACGCGAGCGGAAAATTGTGGACGAGCTTCGACAGATCAAGAGTTTGATCGCAACCCATTTGTACGGCCCAGTAGCAGAAAGCTAACAGGAGAGTAAGAAATGCGTCCTAGATCGAGAAACTCACACGGCGCGGAAGTGGTATCAAATGAGGGATGGCTAACAGCCTATTCAGATCTGATTACCAACTTGCTGATTTTCTTTATGATCAGTTCCAGCTTCGCCAAGGATATGAAGATTGACATTAAACGACCTGGCGCTGGCAGTTCTGAGACTGCTTCGGCCGAGGCCATTAAGATTTTTGTCGACAAGAACCAGGAAGTCACTGTTGACGGGCAACCTGTTCGCTTGTGGGTCTTGCAGAGCACGCTCCGCAATAAACTCAAGGCAGGAAAATCCCAAAATATGCTCGTTGTCGCTGACGGTCGGGTGCCCGCAACCAAGCTGGTGGAAGTCGTAGATCAATGCTATTTGGCAGGAGCGAAGGATGTCGGTGTCGCCACTGAAAAAACCAGCACGTAGCATGAATCAAAGTCCCATTTGGCATGGAATCGCCTTTATGATCGTGGGCGGCAGTCTGATGCTGAGTGCTGCCGTTTTAATCAATAGGGCCGTTGAGACGGATATGGAGCCGAAGCAGGAATCCAAGATTGTTAATTTTGGCGTCACCAAAGCCGAAAAAAGCAATCCCAAACGCAAGTCAGAAATAAGATCTACGGAAAAATCTAAAAAAGCAGCTCAGCAGAAAATAAATGCTTCCCCCAGCCTTGCGGGCGCCGTATCAGGCCTGGATTTTGGCCTTGGCGGCGGAGCAGCAGGCTCAGAAAAAGCCCTCAGTGAGACGATTTCATCAGATACGGATGACGCGGTCATGAGTAGCGAGAATCTTGATTCCACTCCTCGGCCGCTGCGCACGACCCCTGTAGAATACCCATCTCAAGCTCGCGATCAAAAGCTAAATGGTTACGTCAGTGTCAGTATTTTGATCAGCGAACAAGGCAAAGTGGAAAAAGTTATGGTGCAGGAGTCCGAACCAAAAGGCGTTTTCGACCAAGCGGTGATTGACAGTATTAAGGGCTGGCAATTTGAACCTGCCAAATACAAAGGAAAATCTGTAAGGGTATGGGCCAGCCAGCGCATTGTTTTTGGAGAGAGCTCATGATCACGATTTATTCTCACCTTCATCTGCGGTTTGTTATCTCATTTCTATTATTAGTTTCCATATTCTCCCCGGTAGTCCTTGCTGCCGATGAGGATTATGACCCCATAAAAGAAGCGATTTTCTTGCTGCAGAATCAGGATGTTGCTAAGGCCAAGGCCTTGATCGCCAAGTCCGAGGCGGATTTGGATAAAGAAGCTTTCAATTTTTTAAATGGTATGACGGCGTTTTTTGAAAAACGTTTTGAAGACGCAGAGCAAAAGCTCAGTTCTTCTTGGGCCAATGAGTTTCGCGGCTACCAAATTGAGCTCTATTTGTGCCAGAGTCTGCTGGAGCTAAAAAAGGCCTCAGATTGCGAGAAATATTTTCCCGCACAGGCCCAATGGTCAGCAAAACATTACGTTTTAGCCTATCGCAGTATGAAGACGCAGGCCCAGGATACAAAGGCATGGGGTATTCTCCAAACGGGACTGCAGAAATTCACGCAAGACCGCGTGCTGGTGTTCGAAAAGATAAGCTTTCTGATCGAGAACCATCTCGTAAACGAAGCAGAATCATTCCTAAAGGGATTGCCTAATAGAGGCAAGATTCTCGATGCAGACGATACCATTGCGATTGCCAGTCTTTTTCGGGCAAAAAAACAGGGCTCTATAGCGGCATGGCTCCTCGAAGAGGCTCGCATAGAGGAACCAAAGTCAAAAAAGGTTGCGCTCGAGTTAGCGCAGACCTATGTTCAGGATCAGAAATTCGTGAGTGCCGGCGAAGTCCTGCAGAGTTATGCGCGCTATGAGAGTAAATATTTCCTTGAAACGGCAGAGCTTTTTCGTCGCGGTAAGGCCTATTCTCGTGCACTCTTTACCAACCAGTTTGTGACCGACGAAAAAGAAAAGATTAAACAAAGGTTCATTATCTTGGTGGATCTTGGAAGTTATGGCGCTGCCGCTAGCATGCAGCATGATCTAAGACGTTTGGGATTGATTGCGGAAAATGAGGACATAGCCTATGGTTTGGCTTTTTCCTTCTTCCAGGAAAAGCGCTTCGCCGACGCTGAAAAGGCTATGACCCAGATTCAGAGACCTGATCTCTTCAAAAAAGTTGCCTGGATTCGCCAATCGATTGAAGGCTGTCGGGCCAAAAGCTGGGAATGCATTCTATGAAGATCCTCCTTGCCAGTCTGTTACTATTTTTTGCCACGAGTTCAGATTATGCTATCGCGGCAAATTCTGACGATAGCGTCGCTGGCAAGCCCGTGATCATGGGAAATCTAGATGTTTTTATTTTCAAAGATCAAATGCCGCAAGAGGGCGTGAATTTCAGTATTGGAACCCGTACTTTTGTAACGAACCCTGATGGAGCGGTGTATCTTGAATTACCGGCGGGGCGCTACGATCTTGGCATCGGCGAGGAAAAGAGGAGCTTTCAAATTGGTGATGGCGTTCAAACCCGCATTATTATCAATAGTGGCGATGATAAAAATACGATAGAGATTAGCGAGCCGCCCATTTCTGTTCAGGAGACGGCATCCAACCAGACCCAGAAATCCGACCTTATTGAAGTCAAAGGTATTGTTACTTCCGGGGAGACACAGTTACCTCTAGAGGGTGTGAAAATCTACTCTGCCGGGCGAGATCCACAAAGTACCTTGAGCAAAGCCGATGGGGTCTTTGTTTTCTATCTTCCAGAGGGTGACTACGCCTTCTCCTTTATTCACAAGAGCCATTCTTCCTTTACGACGGCAAAAATGAGCATCACTCGGGCCGGAACTCCCAGCATCAATGCGGAACTCGCTCCCCTGGCGCAGATAAACTTGCAAGAGATTGTGGTCACAGCGCCGCAGTTAAGTGGATCCTTAGCCTCCTTGATCCAGGAGCGGAAAAACTCAGCGAACGTAACCGATGCTTTGGCAGGAGAGCAGATTTCCAAGGCCGGTGACAGTGATGCTGGTTCGGCGCTGCGGCGGGCGACAGGCCTAACCCTTATGGACGGTAAGTATGTGTATGTACGAGGACTGGGAGAACGCTATTCGGCGAGTGTGCTAAATGGTTCGATTTTACCGTCTCCCCATCCAGCCCGTAAAGTGGTCCCCTTAGATTTGTTCCCGACTTCCATGCTTGAAAGCATTACTATCCAAAAGACCTACACGCCAGATATGCCGGGGGAATTTGGCGGCGGAATCATTCTTCTTAAGACCAAAGCCATGCCTGAGAAAGGTTTCTTTAACTTGGGAACTTCGACCACCTACACGGCAGGGGTCACTGGCAAAGAGGGGCTTTTCTATAAGGGTGGTAAGTCCGATTGGACTGGTTACGATGATGGAACCCGAGCTTTGCCTGGAGTTATCGAGAGGAAAGCCGGCGACCGCAGGGTGGTAAGTGATGCTCCAGGTGTGCCCGGATTCAGCACGGAAGAGATTGCGGAGATGGGGACAGCCTTTGATCCTATTTACAATATCCAGCGAAAGAAGATTCCTTGGTCCAAGGGTTTGAACTTCAGCTTCGGTGACAAATATACTTTGAGCCCAAGTATAGATTTGGGTCTCAGTCTGGCGACCATTTATGGTCAAGATTATAGTCACGATCAGCGTCGCCGCACTCGCTATAACGTAGAGAGTTCGGAGACAGGCATCCTCACCAAAGAATCGGATGCGAACATTGATGCCACCCGCTCCGAAGTGAAATTCGGCAACATGCTATTTACTGGCCTGCGGTTCAGAAAAGATACCGAATTTAAGAATACCACCATGCTGCTGCGCAAGTCGGAAGACTACACGCAAATCCAGGATCGATTTTTCGCGGGTGGAAATACGCCCTTTATTGAAACGACCCTTTCTTGGCAAGAGCGACAGCTATTTGTGAATCAAAGTAACCTTCATCATTTGCAAAGGTTTGGGAGTCAAAAGGTTGAGGTAGATTATCGACACACTTATGCCCAGGCCTTGCTCTCTGCCCCTGATCGACGTAGCTATCTGTACAACCAAAATGAGGGGCCAAAAACCATCGGCAAATCTCCGGAGCGCCATTTTTCTGAACTCACGGACCATAGCTGGGATGATGCTCTGGATTTTAAGGGCGCTATTGATCTTGGAGACAAGAAAAAAGTGACGCTATTAAGTGGCGCCCAAATCACTCGGCGTCAGCGTCAATCAGATGTGAGGCGATTCGCCTTTGGCGGCGAAATTTCCGCCGAAGATAATACCAAAGACCCTGAGAGTATTTATTCGCGCGATCGTATTGGGTCTGGTGACTATGTTTTGGGAGAGGGCACCGTTGCGACCGACAACTACACAGCAGAACAAAACATTGAGGCGCTCTACGGTGCTTTTGATCTGGAGCTTTGGGAATGGTTCCGCTTCTATTCTGGCATGCGATATGAAGAGTCCAAGCAAAGCGTGA
>JBIKVD010000220.1:0-7444 GCA_044357055.1 Oligoflexales bacterium
AGATATCATAAAGGGTCCGGCCGGACTGCTTTTTCGCTTCAGGAGGTTTGCTGGCACTTACTTGACGAAAGACAAAGCGATCTGCAACGCCAGCGGAGGCGTTGATTTCTATAAATTTGATATTACTAACGCTTCCAGCATGCAACTTAACTCGATCAAATAGCGAAGCTTCCTCCGACGTTTTGCTTTGTTGCCCTTCGGGAACATTGCCGATAATCAGGGTCAAATCGAGATTTTTTAGGCCCTCTAAATCACGCGGCAAGTCTCCCTCTACTGTCAAAGTCTCCGCTAGCAGAGTTTGGCCACTATAGGTTAAAGCTGCGAAATTTATGGTAGTCAGTAGCAAGGCAAAGGCAAGTTGAGTCCCGTTCATGCAATTTCTCCAGTGGCTAAAATCTGATTAGAATTTGATTTTCAAGCCGTCAAAGGCCATGGTTAATTTCAGTTTGGCGTCTTCGCTATCGAGAGTGTCCTGCTGCTGTCCGAGGAGTTTTTTGCGGTGACGCTTTGCTTCGTTAAACATACGATCCAATCGCTGAGGGTCTGACCACGGGTCGTGATGGGTCAAAACCAAGTGTTTGATGTTTTCCCGAATGGCGAGGTCGACACCCAAATTAGGGCTGGAATGTCCCCAATCGAAGCGATCAGGAAGCTCGTCCAATTCATACTGGGCATCATACACGAACAAATCTAGATTTTGATAATAGGCCAAATCTTTTCCCAGAGCTTCTCGCGTGTGTCTCTGGTATTCCCCGTCGACACCTATGGCCAAGCGACGATGATGGGCTTCAAAGTGATATCCGAAAGAGCCCCCAGGGTGGTCCAGACTGAATGGCGTGACCGCCATTTCATCGAGTTGAAAGGGTTGATATAACTTGAGCTGAACAAAGTGTATGTCAGCCTTTAGGTCCTCCCATTTTACCGGGAAATTGGTGCCATTAAAAAGTATGCGGATAGACTCCGGAGCCGTCTTGTGAACATGGTAGATGGTGATCTTATGACCAGGAGTATAAATCGGGACGAAAAAGGGCAGGCCCATAATATGATCCCAGTGCATATGAGTCTGAAAGATATGAAAGGATTTTCGACCTTCCTTGATTGCCTTGGTGCCCGCGTCCTTAAGTCCACTACCCATGTCCACGTAGCAATTGGTCTCGCCCAGGCTAACTTCGGAGCAAGAAGTATGTCCACCGTAGGAAAGGATCTCAGATGAGGCAGGGTCGGTGATAAAATCTCTTAACTCTTCGATCTTTTTGAGGCCCTTGGCCAGCGCTTGATCGATTTTACGCTGGAACAGCTGGAGGGCTTGCTCATGTCCATCGGCCTTCGGTAAGGAACCTCTGGTACCCCAAAATGCAATTTCCAATGAGACCTCCAGGCCAAAACGACGTATTTGTAGTTAAGCGTACAATTATTTTAATCATTTTCGGGGGTCTTGAGCAAGTTTGGTATGTGAACTAAAGTCTGAGACCTGTCTTTTTTTCGTGGATTGCGCACAGTATCTATGCTACACACTTCTGTCCTATCCAATTCTTATCATTAGGGTTGGGGTTGGGTTAAAAAATGTCTTTTTAGGAGTCTGTTATGGCGGTTCATGTGCGTCTACAGCGCCATGGTTCAACTCATAGGCCTTTCTATCATGTCGTGGCTACCGATCATCGCAATGCCCGAAATGGTAAGTTTATCGAGAAGTTGGGATATTATGACCCCGCTCATGAGCCCTCCACCTTCGAACTGAAGGCGGAACGGATTCAGTTCTGGTACAGCAAAGGTGCTCAGCTTTCCACAACTGTGGCAAAATTAGCAAAGCTTAAGAATATCGATTTGCGCCGGGAAACCGCCAAAGCCTAATTCCGCAGCTTGATGCAGCTCTTGCTCTGGGCGGATGCTGTTTTTCTTGAACGAATTTACGAGTCCAGTATTTGTAGAGAGACTGTTGCAGAGATTCTCTTCAGCGACACGGGCTGCACTGCTGCCCATCGGATTCCAATTCCTGGTAATTCATGTCAAATTCTAGCAACCAAAGGCCAAATTCTAAGCAAGGCCTTCGCTTTCTATTTGCCGGTGCAGTTGGTAAAGCCCGTGGGATCCGAGGGGAGTTCTTTGTCAACGGACGAAGTGAGGCCTTTCCTCCTATCCCCGAGGTGTTTATGGGTCCTGCTGCTCTTCCCTTCAACCAACCCGATCAGCCGCAACTTTCCGAACTTATTACCTACAAGATTGCCGCGGCATCTATGATCACCTCTCAGGGAGTCTGGCGACCAGTTCTACGACTTGTGGATATCGACAGTAGAACCGCCGCAGAGCTTTTGAAAGGGCGCCCGATCTATCTACCAATGGAAGAGCTGCCGTTAGATGCGGAAGAAGAGTATCTATGGGCATCGCTCATTGGTCGCAAAGTGATAACGCTAGATAGCATAGAACTAGGTATGATCGCCCAAATAGAGAACCATGGAGCCCACGATATTGTCTGCATTCGGCAGGGCGCGAGACAGGTTGATATTCCCTTCATTTCCCATTTTTTCCCTATGGATTTTTCGCCGACTCCTGATGGGCAGCCTTTGAGACTTTTAACGAAAGCCGAAGATTTTTCGGATCTTTGGTACGAGGTAGAGGGTGGCTAGGCTGTCCTTCATAACGATATTTCCAGATTTGGTGCAAGCCACTCTGCGCTTTGGGGTGCTGCGTGCGGCATCTGCAAAGGAGCAAGTCGCTTATCAGGTGGTCAATCTACGAGATTTTGCCGTCGATGCCCACGGTAGTGTCGATGGGCGTCCCTACGGGGGCGGCGATGGTATGGTTATGCGCCCGGAGCCGATATGTGAAGCGATAGACTCACTCGGAGCCCATCAACACGTCATCTACCTTTGTCCAAAAGGCAAGATTTTTACTCAAGCGGATGCTGAAATTCTGGCTGAGAAAAGCCAGTCCCAGGGTTTGGTTTTTTTATGTGGTCGCTTTGGAGGCGTCGATGAGCGCGCTTTGGAATTGTCTGTCCACGAGCGTTATTCCCTTGGGCCCTTCATTGCTGCCGGGGGCGAGTTCCCTAGTTTATGCGTCGCTGAGGCAATTGTGCGTTTGCTTCCTGGCGTGTTGGGAAATGATGAGAGCGCCAAAGCGGATTCCTTTGGTTGTGCCTACCAGGGAGATTTAGAGCATCCCTTGTATACCCGCCCACCTATTTATCGTGGACTTGAAGTCCCACCTGTGTTGCTTCAGGGCGATCATAAAGCGATTGCTGATTGGCAGCGGGAGCAGCGCCAAAAGCTTAGGTTGCCAAAGAAGTAACGTTTTGACTTTTGGTCCTTGCTTATGATGGCCCTTGCAGCAAGGGACTTAGTCCTTTACCAGTGCTTCACTAAGGCCAATCCAACCAGCAATCCGTCAGAGTCGCGCAGTGGCGCGCCATGGAATGGATTTGCTGAGCAAATGAGCGCAGAAATCTACCGGTTCTGCGCGAGAACAGCTGAAAAATTGGTGCCAAGAGTGATACAATGCGCTGTGAATCGCGCTCCATGAGGGTCCTCATAGAGAGTAAAATAGAGATCGTGATGAAGCTGTTGTTCATCTAGATTCGCAGTTGGATAGGAGAATCGCAAGTGGATCCCATGGGTCATCGGCCGGCTTCAGATGCTGGCATCTTTGGATTAACGACGAGTTACGCGGATGCGGATTTGGTGATCGTGCCAGTACCGTGGGACGCGACGGCTTCTTACGGGCAAGGCGCTGCAGAGGGTCCAGAGATCGTATTGAGCGAGAGTCATCAAATTGATTTGCTGGATCCTATCTTTGGAGCGTTCTATCGGGATGGCATCTATATGCTGCCAATCGATCGAGATATTGGGAAATGGAACCATAGCGCAAGAATGGAAATGAAAAAAGCGAGGGAAGCGCAGGATCGTGGAGAAAGCAGCTCGCTCCACTTAGCAGAAGTCGCGCGACTGAGTACCCTTGTCCACGGGAAGGTTCGCGCTCAGTGTCAGGCGATATTGCGAGCAGGTAAAAAGCTAGGTGTACTGGGTGGAGATCATTCCACTTCGTTTGGACCCCTCGCAGCCCTGGCAGAAGTTACACCGGAGTTTGGCATTTTGCATATTGATGCCCACCACGACCTGCGTGACGGTTACGAGGGTGTGCAACACTCTCATGCAGCCATTATGCGCAATGTTTTGCAAGAACTGCCACAAGTTCAACGACTCGTAAGTGTTGGCATTCGTGACTACTGCCAGGAAGAGTTGCAGTTTGCAGCCTCATTGCCGGATCGCGTAAGAACCTATTATGATCATGAGCTTGCGGAAGCGAAAATCAGAGGGGTAAATTTTGCGGTTTTAGCAAAAGAGATTATTTCATCCCTGCCAGGTCAGGTTTATATTTCTTTAGATATCGATGGTCTTGATCCCTCCTTATGCCCTGGCACCGGTACGCCTGTCCCTGGTGGACTCAACTTTCATGAGTTAAGCTATTTGTTAAAGCTATTGGCAGAATCGGGCAAAAAGATCGTCGGGTTTGATTTGAACGAAGTGGCTCCTGGTGCTAGTTCAAGTTGGAATGGTAATATAGGCGCAAGGGTGCTATTCAAGCTTTGTGGCAGTCTATTGCGTGCAAAAAAATCGTTATAATTCCCCGTGGATGTTTTTATAAAATTCAGTTTGGTCGTCCAAAATTTTTGAGGAGAACTTTATGAAGAATGAATCTGGTTTCACTCGTCGTCAAGCCGTTCAAGCCGCGCTTCTTGCTGGACCTGCCTGCCTTGTGGGATTTCAAGCGGTAACAGCCTATTCTCAACCAGCGAAGCCCGCAGCAGCGCCAGCAGCTCCGGCGGGTGCAGCAGCTCCAGCGGGTGCAGCAGCTCCAGCGGGTGCAGCTCAGAAATTAGTGGCTGAAACGGATGCGACTGCCAAAGCGCTCAAGTACGTTGAAGATGCTACGAAGGCAACCAGGGAGAAAAGAGGCGCTGTAGAAGGAAAGGACCAGTCTTGTAGCAATTGCCAATTCTATACCAAGACAGGCGTTGTCGATGGAAAAGCAGCTGGTAAATGCCAGGTAATTCCTAGTGGCTTGGTCGCTGAACAGGGCTGGTGTGCCACTTGGGTTAAAAAGGCTTAAGTTTCGTATCTCCTGCTTTTTTATTCCTGAGCTCTCGGCGAACTTTTTGATCCAAGGTCGAGAATAGGACGTCGAGAGCATTTTTTTCTCCCGATCGCTTATGACCTTTCACCCAGGTCATGACCGGTCGAATTTCATCGTAAAGCGCGAAAAACTCCCGATAGAGATCGGCAGTTGGCAGAATTTGCCCACTGCGTTTGCTCCCATATTGATTGGACTCAAGCTTCGCTCGTCGCTGTGGCAACTGCACGGCGGTTTGGCAATCCGTGTATAGGTGAATGGCTGGTAGGCTTGCCGAATCGAGATGAGATAGGTGCAGGGCTCTAAATTCCTGCATAACCCACAGCACCGTTTCTATCTCAAGTCGGCTCGAGCTTGTCTCGTGGGTTTCGCGAGTCAGAATGGGAAGCTCAAAGTTGGCGCCAGTGACACCTGAGGTGATATCCACTATATCCTTGGTGGAAAGTATGAGAATGCCACCTATGCCGCTACGGGAACTTGGATCAAAGCTTGCATCACTAAACAGTCCAAACTCAACGTTAATAAACGGACTCTCTTTCAACTTTCGATTGCGATTAGGAGCGGGATTTACGGGGCCCGGTGACGCTTGCCTTGTTCTTTGCCTTTCGCTGGGCAGAGACTATATCGGCTAAGGCTTCCACTTTGTTAATGGCTAAATTAAGGTGCTCTAAGGAGCGAACATTGATTTCGAAGTCCAAAATACCGAGCTGATCAGGGCTGATTTTGACTGAGGCCCGTTTAATATCAACCCCCACAGAGGAGATGGCGCTGGTCACATCCGCCAAGACCCCGGGCTTATCTCGCGTAATGACTTGCAAGAAAGCACCATAGCTTTCATTGGCAGGATTTTGACTAGCCCAGGACACCTGAACTTTTCGCTGGGGATCTAGGTCATAAGCATGCCTACAGTCTGTGCGGTGAACCGAAACTCCCTCACCGCGGGTGATGTATCCCACTACCGGATCACCTGGCAAAGGGGTACAGCAGCCCGCAAATTGAATCATAATATCACTGATTCCATTGACGAGAATGCTGGACTTCTGTCGCGCTTTACTGGGATTTCTGCTGGGCGCGGACTCCTCGGCGGGTAAATGACTGATGTCGGTCAAGCTTTGCTTTTTCTCGCCAAAACATCGCTTCAGCAATTCTTCTGGTGAATATTTTCCGTATCCCAAAGAAATGTAAATGTCATCTATATGGCTTTCTTTGGCAGCTTTGACCAACTTGTCGGTACCCTGAGATTTAAGGTATTCATCTAGATTTTCCTCAATCTCAGCAAAAGCCTGCTCTAGTAGTTCTCGGCCAAGGGTTTTGCTTTTTTCTCGTTGCTCGGAACGAAGGAAGGAACGAATCTTATGCCGTGCTTTTGAGGTTTGGGCAAAGTTGAGCCAGTCTTTTTTGGGATTTTGGTTTTTGCTGGTGATGATTTCAACAATGTCACCATTCTTAAGGCGGGTCTTAATCGGCATGAGCCGACCATTAATCTTAGATCCCGTAGTCCTTAAGCCAATATTCGTATGGATAGCAAAGGCATAGTCGAGGGCCGTTGCATTTTGGGATAATTGAATAACATCGCATTTTGGAGTAAAGACAAAGATTTCCTCGTCGAATAAGTCCACTTTCACAGATTCGAGGAACTCATCGGGGTCTTGAATCTCGCTTTGCATTTCCATGATCTGTCTAAGCCACGCGAAACCCTTCAGGGCCAGGCCATTAGGATTGGCAGTTCCCTCTTTGTAAGCCCAGTGAGCAGCAATGCCAAACTCACAAGTATGATGCATCTCATAAGTGCGAATTTGAATCTCCGCAGGCTCGCCATTGGGACGAATGACTGTGGTATGCAAACTTTGATACATATTCGCTTTAGGCATCGCAATATAGTCTTTAAAGCGGCCTGGCATCGGCTTCCATAGTGCGTGGACAATGCCTAAGGCTTCATAGCAGTCTTTGATAGATTCCACGATGATGCGGAAGGCGAATAGATCATGAACATCCTCGAAGGCCAGGCTTCGTTCAACCATCTTTTTATAAATGGAAAAGAAGTGCTTAGGCCGTCCGGTAATGCTGACATTTTGAAAGCCATATTTATGGAATTCCGCTTCTAAAACAGTCTTGACATTATCGATGTGCGCTGCGCGTTCGGCTCTCTTGGAAGCAATCTTATTGCGAATCATTTGATAGATATCGCGGTGCATTTCCTTAAGGCACAGGTCCTCAAGTTCGCTCTTGATATTATAAATGCCTAGCCTATTCGCTAAGGGGGCATAGATGTCTAGGGTTTCACGAGAAATACGTTGGCGCTTTTGCTGCGGCAGAC
>JBIKVD010000024.1:0-22251 GCA_044357055.1 Oligoflexales bacterium
GCGGTATTGTTTTTTATCCACGGCTTTACTTCTTGCCAGTACATCTTGGATATGTTGATCCATCTTCTTCTCCTTTACAGTGTCCACTCGCTGTGCCCCCAATAAATCCTGTGCCGACCATAGATTGCCACCGATGATGCCAGACCATAGAAATAGAAACCAATGTAATCGTTTCAAGTGACTGTCCTCGCCTTCTTATTTGTTGCACTACTTTAACCTAAGAATCAGGAATTCGACCAGAACTTTGCTGCTTGCTGATTTTGACTTGGCTACCGCCGGGACGACGGATAGAAGCTTAAGAATTATGCATTTAAAGCGGCGTTTTTACGATATAAATTAAAATTCCTTATGTTACTTTAAATTCACGAGACACAGGCCCTGAGTTCTGTTTAGAAATTGGCAGAAATTCTGCCATTTACGAACTTCTGAGACCCCTAGAATTTGCAACATACAGAATGCAGGAGGGGCTCTCATTCGCTCGAAGTACTGTCACTCCAAGAGAGGAGGTCGTCATTCCCCTAAAGCCGGAATCTCCAATGCGTAAGTCCTCCTACCATGATCGTGACATAGCACACCCGTGACGTGACTACCAAACACCTTTCCTTCCCCTCTTGTAAATAAATCCTGCAAATTCAAAATGTTACAAGATTGCCTTAAGTTTTTCTACTGACTCCCGATAGCGGCTCCTAGTTGTAACATCATGGCTACTAGGTGTTATCAATTGGCGGATTGGGTCCTAACCATCAAGTCTAGATAAAAACCTTGCTCAGAAATGGGCTCCTATGGAACGGAGGATGTAAAGATGAAGAAGTTGTCTCGCTCAAACTTATCTGCAACAGGGCTTGGCTTGGCCAGTCTTGGTGGGCTCATGGTCAGTGCCAGGGCCATTGCGGAAGAAGCTCAGTCTGCCGCACCCCAAATCGACACAGGCGATACCGCCTGGGTTATGATGAGTGCAGCGTTGGTATTGCTTATGACTCCCGGCTTGGCCTTCTTCTACGGCGGGATGGTTCGAACGAAAAACGTTCTCTCCACCCTATTCCAAAATTTTGCCACGCTTTCTGTGGTTGGCGTCTTGTGGTGCGTCGTTGGTTACAGTCTCGCTTTTTCTGGAGATATTGGCGGAGTTATCGGCAACTTGGGTTGGTTCATGCTCGCTGGGGTGGGCCAAGCGCCAAATCCTGATCTTGCAGCAACGATCCCGCATCTTTCTTTCATGATGTTTCAATGCATGTTCGCGGTCATTACCCCGGCGTTGATCACAGGTGCTTTGGCAGAACGGCTTAACTTCAAAGCTTGGATTGCTTTTGCGGCACTGTGGACCTTAATCGTTTATTCTCCCGTAGCTCACTGGGTATGGGGCCTCGGTGGATGGATCCGCAATATGGGAGGCATGGATTTCGCTGGAGGTTTAGTCGTACACATAACCGCTGGCTATGCTGCACTTGTCGCCGCATTGATGTTGGGTAAACGACGCGACTTCGGTGTCGAAACACGTCCATACGATGCAAGCTTTGTTATGATCGGCACAGCACTCCTTTGGTTTGGCTGGTTCGGATTCAACGCTGGATCTGCCTTGGGAGCCAATGGCCTTGCCGCTCAGGCTTTTACCACAACCTTTCTCGCCGCCGCAGCCGCCTCCTTCGCCTGGGCCGTGGTAGATACAATCATCAAAGGAAAACCCAGCGCCGTTGGTGGTTGCATTGGTGCCGTTGTCGGCCTCGTGGTTATCACTCCAGCTGCGGGTTTCGTTACCGCTGGATCCGCACTGATCATGGGTTTCCTTGGGGGAGCCATCTGTAACTATGCAGCTATCGTCGTTAAAGAAAAGCTTCACCTTGATGATACTCTCGACGTCTTTGCTTGCCACGGACTTGGGGGAACGATCGGTTCTATCCTGACACCTGTTTTTGCAACAAGTGCTGTAAACTCAGCAGGTGCTGACGGCCTTCTCGCGGGTAATTTCGCTCCACTGAAAGCAAATCTCATAGCGACGGGTGCTGTCATCCTCTATTCGAGTGTAGCGACATTCATCATCATTAAGGGAATCTCTATGTTCACTAGTTTCCGTGTGGCTGAGCACGAAGAAGAGCAAGGACTTGATAGCACTCAACATGGTGAAGCTATCAATAGTAACTTTGCCGGCGATTTAGGCACTGCAGATCGCGCGCTTAATCACAAGTCCCACAAGAAGAATCAAGCAGCCTAACATAGGTAGGATTAGGGCGTGGAAATATTTGAAGACAACAATCAAGCGGGAAGTAGCGGCGAGGATGCCGGGCTAAACCTACTTGCAATTTTTGTTCAGGAACTGGAAGAGACGGTCTCAGATCTGGAACAAAAGTTGGTAGCCTTAGAAACGGATCCTTCCAACCTTGATTTGATTAATGCCATCTTTCGCGCCTTTCATAATCTGAAGGGCAGTTCAACCATGGTTGGACTAAAAACACTGCCTGAAATCATGCACTATGCCGAGTCCGCCTTTGATCATGTACGAAGTGGCAGGCTAACAGTCACCGAAGGATTGATTAGCCTGCTACTTGAAGTCTTTGGAGCCATGAGAGAGCTACGAGAGGCGCTAAAATTAGACTCCAAAGAGGGCAAGAAAAGGTACTTTGGCATTTTAGCCCAACTAGAAACCATAGCCTCAGAAGCGGACAAATCCACCCATCAAGAAGTGCTTACCGAAGGTAGTAAGTCGGCGAACCAGACAGGGTCCGAGACAGCAGGTGAAGAGGACGAATTCATCAAAATATCTCGCAATCTGGTGGAACAGCTAATGCTCGTCGTGGGCGACTTTATGTTGGTGGAAAGCAGCTTTCAATTCCTTAAATCCAAATATGGCTCAGACTGGAACTTTGTCGAAAATTGTCAGCAGCTGGCTCATTTCTCAGGAAAATTGCAAAATACTGTCTTAAGAATGCGTCTAAGTCCCATCAAACCCATTTTTTCCTCCATGCATAGAGTGGTTCGTGCCACCGCGGCAGAACTTGGCAAAAAAGTCTCCTTGGAGGTCAACGGCACCGAGACCTTGGTTGACCGAACGATTCTCGACGTCATAGCCGATCCCATTATGCACATGATGCGAAACGCGGTGGATCATGCCATTGAAACTCCTGAAGACCGTCTGCAAGTTGGCAAACCACCCGAAGGCCAAGTAACCCTTGCAGCGTTCCACCGCTCTGGTGAAGTCGTTATCCAGGTATCCGACGATGGCCGGGGCATAGACCCGAACCGGGTTCGGCAGTCGGCCATCCGCAAAGGATTCATAACAGAAGCAGAAGCCGCCGCTCTTACTGATGGCGAAGCACAAAGTTTGATTTTTATGCCGGGATTTTCCGGAGCCGAAGTTGTCACCAGTGTTTCTGGCCGAGGGGTCGGCATGGATGTGGTCAAACAAGTGATTACAACCCTAGGCGGCAATATCGATCTGCTCTCCAATCCAGGATCCGGAACGACCATCACCATGCGATTACCGCTGAGCATGGCCATATCAGAATGCCTGGAATTCCGCCTAGGCGATAAATCCTATGCGGTCCCACAAATATGCATTGACGAAGTCTTTTCCTCCAGCTCGCCTCAAGTGAAAGAGGGAATGAATACTGTCAATGATGGCAGTCTCGTACTGCTCCTGCGCGACACTCCGGTCCCTGTCCTCGATTTGGCCAAAATATTCGGCATCGAAGGCCCGCAGGATCACGAACTTTCTCACATCATCCAAGTTCGCTACGGCACCACTCGCTTCGCTCTCTTAGTTGGACCTATCGTTGGCCCATGCAACATTGTCTGCCAGCCTCTTCCAACCGTATTTGCAAGTGACGCCGCATTTTCAGGGCTCACCCGGCGGGGAGACGGCTCGCTCATGTTCCAGATCGATCTTGCCCGACTCGCGACTTTGATTCTCCCGCAAGCAGATGCCAAAGCACTCAAGGGTGCTAAAATTCGCGGCGGTACACAAATCACGAGTTCCGACTTGCGCCGTTTGCAACAGAAAATCGCGATCTTTAATAGTTATGAGAATTTCTGTGTTCCCGTCCACAGTATCAAGCGCGTGGTATCCGTCGAACACGAAGACTTACACCAAATCGGTCATCGCCGTTTCATTACTTTGGACGATAAGACAGTACCCCTCATTTTTGTCGAGGAAGTGCTACTAAATAAGCCACCTATCGAAGCGAAGACTTATTCCATTCTGATATTTACTATAGAAGACCGGATCTTTGGAATGCCAATGGATAATTTCGGTGGCATCATCCGCATGCCGACAGAGTTTGACAACACCCTGAGATCAGATGTCATCACTGGGACCACCGTCATTGACTCCCAAACCACCATGGTCCTTGATTTACACGGTTTAGCCATTCGCTCCTTTGGGAGTGAAATCCGCAGCACAGTAAGGTCTGCCCAAAAAATAAGTCGCATCGCTATCGCAGAGGATGATCCCTTTTTCCGCGAACAGCTGATCGCTTTTCTTAAGGCACGAGACTTAGAATGTATCTCCTTTCCCGACGGACTTGCTTTAAAGGAATACTTGTTAACACCTGCAAACGTACAGGCCATTGATGTCGTGCTTACAGATATTGAAATGCCTCGCATGGACGGCCTGACTTTAACCCGATGGATCAAAGGCACAGAACATACCAAACAACTGCCTTGTATCATTATTACGGCTCTCACAAACAAAGAAGTCATAAAGCTTGCTATGTCAGCAGGCGCCTCGGCGTTTGTCCCCAAAATGGCTCATCAGCAGGTCTTGCAGGAACTCAACCGAATTGAATCAGGTCTAGATAAGATGGACTCTCAAAGTTCAAAATTTGCCCTGGGAGCGCAAAAAGAATTGAGTCGCCGTATCGTCACTTTCAACCTAGCCAATGATTGCTTTGCGCTTCCAATGGAGGTTCTTAAGGAGGTATCTCATCCCTCACCAAACCTCCCAATTCCCAACTATCCAGCTTGGATGAATAGCGTTACCGCCTTTCGCGGAAAGATGATCCCCGTCATTGATTTACGCAAACTATTTAAGCTGAAGCTATCCGACCACGCCGTGACTCAACAGGCTATCGTGGACTATCAAGGGCAGCTACTGGCCCTACTATTTGACGGCATTGGCGAAGTTCTCCTGATTTCCCAGCTGGACCACGGCGAGGGACTGAGCAAAGCCACAAGCCGAGAGAACGAACTTGCTCAATATTTGCATGGCATCTTTCATAAAGACAAACAGCTCATCTCGCTCCTTGATCCCAACTCCTTGGTCAAACTCTACCAGCAACGTGGCCAGGCTATCGTTAGAGAGGAAAACGCCGCATGAACGCCGTACGGAAATTAGATTCTGACGCTCAAAACGAGGATTCAACCCAAAAGAATCAGCAGACAATGACGCTCCTAGGCGCAACAAGCAAAATGGACGCCGCTCTGGCAGTGCTCGAAAATATCAATCAAAAGGCAAATTTCATCGCTCTTAACGCAGCGATTGAGGCCGCTCGTAGCCAGAGCCAGACGGAGAATTTCACCCTCGTCGCTGACCAGGTCAGTCGCCAAGCGCAGCGTACCGAAGAATTGGCTGAAAAACTTCACTTAGAAATCCGCAACCTTCAGCGATGCGCTCTAAGAGCTACCGCGGTTCGATTTGCCGATATCGCCTCAGATTTAATTGACAAGATCGATCGCAATCTCTTTGAGCGCAACTGTGATTGCCAGGCTTGGGCGACTTTCCAGAACGTAGTTGATTGCGCCAGGGCAACGATGAGCATCAAAGGAGAGCGAATTATCAATGCTCTTAAAGCAGGAGAAGATCGGAGTCTGGTAGATGAAGAACTCACCAATGCTATTAATCTGTGTTCCGACCAACTCAAGGTCCTCATGTCAACCTACATGGTTTACGAAGATGTCTTTGTTCTGAATCGTGATGGAATCATCGTTTCCGCGGGTAAGCGGAAGCATCTGATAGGAATGGATCAATCCAAGCAGGACTACTACCGCTGCGCGAAAAAGACGGCCAAAGTTCATGTTTCAGAAATGCACCTGTCCCCTTTAACGGGAACCTACACAGTCGCGTATACCGCACCGATTATCGACGCAAACCAACAAGTGATTGGCGTACTCTCGACGCGATTCAATTGGGACTTTGCCCAGGAAATGATCGACAAAATGCCTCTCGACAAAGACTGCCGCGCCTACATTATCAATAAAGAAGGGACTGTTTTAGCTTCCACTGGTAAGCGGGGACTGCTTAAGGATGATCTCTCGTGGCTGATGTCCGGGGAAGAAGCAACGGATGGAGCCTCTGGCTTTTCTATCGAATGCGCTCGGAATGGTAGACCAACCGCCTGGGGATTTTGTCACACCCGAGGCTTTGCGGCCTACCCAGGCAAATCCTGGTCGGCAATTGTTTGCCACCCCGTGGAACTGCGTGATGCCGAGTTCTTTTTTGAACGCATCGAGCGTGACGGCTCGTCACATCTTTTTGCCTCGGAACTGGCCAACAATGATTTGGTGCAGGTGGCTGCAAACATTCGCGACTTTGTTCGCAGTATCAACCTTATTAACAATGAAACCAATATGCTCGCCGTTAACGCCTCGATTCAGGCGGGAGTCGCCGGAGCCGAGGGTGAGTCATTTTCTGTCATCGCCTCAGAAATTGGCCGCTTAGCAAAAAAATCCGAGGAGTTTGTATTAATTGTGAACTCTCTCACCGAGTCCTTGGGGCATTGCGTTCAGAATACGGTCGCTGCGCGCCTTGCCGACGCCGCATTTGATACGATCGACAAAATTGATCGCAATCTGTTTGAACGTTACTGCGATATCCAGGCTTTCGCAACTTTTGAGAGTTTTATTGCCTGCGCAAAGAACAATAAAAGCAACGCTCAAGTGCAAGAGCTACTGCAGAAAGCCCACGCTATCTACGAAGTCTATCATGATATTATGATTACAGACTTAAAAGGCAGCATCCTAGCCGCCGCAGTGCGCAGCGAACTTGTTGGGGAAAGCCTGGCAGATCGCGATTGGTTTAGAGAGTGTACGCGCGGTCAAATTGTGGTGACCGATCTCTATACATCGCGTTCCATCGGGAACTACACGGTGACTTTTGCCGCTCCCCTAAGGGATGCAGAGGGCGAAATTCTCGGCGTGATCACCACCCATTTAAACTGCGAATTTGTCTATGGCATTCTGCGTGCTGCTATTGTTGGTCATGAGAGCCGCGTGATTCTTATTAATGCCAAGGGACTTTTGATTGGAAATACCAATGGCGAAGGCCTATTGGAAGAAAACTATGGCTCCCTTAAGACTTTTAAACAACTCGATTCTGGTGTTTCCGGATTTCTAACGGAAAGAGCTGCAAATTCCGACCAGGACTTGGCCATTGGTTATGCGCGGACTCCTGGTTACAATAGTTACAAAGGCAAAGGGTGGAGCGTGATGGTGATGCGTCCGACGCGTTCCACAGCGAGCCAAGAAGAAGGGAATGTGATTAAGATGAAACCCATTAAATGATAGGACGCGAGGTCAAAACTGTTAGACTTTGGAGATTCAAGATTCTCTCCCAACTGACCTATTCTACTCGTGAGATTTCATAAATGGCCAGTGAGCTGATATACATACTCGATGATGATGACGACGTCAGGCTTTCCTTGTCTGCGCTTCTTGAATCCTTACGCTTTCGCGTAGAATCCTTTAGCAGAGCAGATGACTTTTTGGTGGCTCTGCAGAGTCGCGCTCCAAACTGTGTCCTTTTGGATCTCCGCATGCCGGGCGTGAATGGCTTGGAACTCTTGGCGATCTTACGCCAGCGACAGATTAAGGTTCCTGTTCTGATTATAACAGGGCATGGCGACGTAAGCGAGGCTGTCGAATCTATGAAACTGGGTGCTGTGGATGTGTTACAAAAGCCCTTTTCTCAGGCTATACTCTTGAAAGCCATCGCACAGGCCTTCCACGCAGGCGAGGTAAATGCCGCCGCCGGCCAAGAGGACTCCGAAACGAACGTGTTTCCGCTATCGCCACCAAGTATTCATAATGCTGAAGACACCCGGGAGCGCCTAGAGAGCCTTTCACCTAGGGAACGTGAAATCCTCGATCAAATTATTGCCGGTCGTAGTAGCCGCGAAATTGCCGATTTATTAGGCATTAGCCCGGCTACCGTTAATAATCATCGCACACAAATCAAAGCCAAAATGCGGGCAAAAACTGTTGCGCATCTGCTAAGCATGATATCCTTCAAAAGAAATAGCGCCTGAATTTTTACCTACGAACTCCTGCACGAGGCCTTCTTTGTCAAAGCACAAAGCTTCACTTGAGACCTCCGTGAGCCCTCGTCAACGGCTGAGCATACTGCTTTGGCTCGTAACACTCGCCGTGGCTTTCTCGGGTATTGTGGCGATAAATTTGGTAGAAAAACATACCCAAAAGCATATTGATGCGCACCTACGTTTGGTTCTTGATGGCGCGGCAACCATGCTCGACTATGCTTTCAAGACCTCGGCTCGACAGGGCCTTTCTCTTGCCGAAGACCCAATTCTTAAAGCGATCATTCACGAACATGGTTCTATCGCGAATGGCTATGAATCGGAACGGCTCAATCAGTTGCTAGCGACAAGATTCGCTACGCCAGAATACCTTGGTGTGGTCGTTACGATTTCAAACGACCGCCCCTTATTAGCAAGCGAACCCGCATTGGCCCTGGCGATTGGCGACTTTCGCTTTGAAGGGAGCCCAGGAACACGAGGAGATCAAGGCGATCCAGAATATAGTTTACCGCTTAATCTTAAGCTTCGATCAAAAGAAAAAGAGTATATGGGGCTTGCCATCAGGATTCCTTTGAGTGATAGCAAAGATTTACAGAAGCAGCTGCATTTGTGGCTAGTTTTGGATGCAAGGTTTCTCTTTGGCAATCTCTTGCAAGCCGGTCGCTCAGGTACCACTGGCGAACTCTACCTTTTCGACCGCCAAGGTCTCATGCTTTCCGATAGTCGATTCAATGATCATTTGTACCAGATTGGTTTATTGCAATCTGGTCAGGAAGCTGCCCTGAATCTACAAGTTCGTGACCCATTGACAAATCTTCTGGAAGGTCCCGCGATTATCCGAAAGGAGCATGATAGATGGCCTTTTACGAAAGCGGCCGCCTCCGCCATCGCTGGCATCAATGACGCCGATCTCTTAGGATTTCCTGACTATCGCGGTATTCTGGTCGTCGGCGCCTGGCACTGGTTTAGCGAATACGGTTTTGGCTTAACTCACGAAATTGACCATAAAGAGGCTTATTATAACAAGAGAATCCTACAAATCGTCGTCTATAGCCTTATATTGTTGCTATTTATTGCCACCATCGCGGCAACATTCTATTTTATGCGGGTTGCGGGAGCTGAAGCGCAACAGCGAGCAAGCCAAGAAAGGGTCAAGGAACTAAACACCCAAATCGCTCATGTCAATCGCCTAGCCACTATGGGAGAAATGGCTTCGGGCTTAGCCCATGAAATCAACCAACCCCTAGCGGCCATAAGCAACTATACTCGGTCGGTCCTCAACGCTTTGGAGGACCCGCATTCCTTTGACAAGGATAAGATTATGGAGCGACTGCAACTTGTAGAGCAAAACGCTCTTCGCGCCGGTGAGGTGATTCGCAGAATTCGCAAGTTTGTGGCCCGCCACGAAATTCAAATGACCCCCTTAAGCCTTAAGACTTTGATTCAAGATCCTTTGGCAACGTTGGCAAGCGAAATCAAATCAGCCAAGGTGAAGATCGCTATAGATATTCCAGCGAGTCTGCCTCTGGTTCTGGGTGACGAGATACAGCTACAGCAAGTTCTCGTCAATATCATCCGAAACGGCCTGGAGGCCATGTCTCGCAAGCCAGCCAAAACACACGAATTGAGTATCCGCGGCTATGAAGACGCCAGTCATCGAATCTGCCTCGCTATCAATGACACTGGACCCGGAATCCTGCCTGAAATTCAGGATCGACTTTTTGAACAATTCAACAGCTCAAATCCAAACGGGATGGGTTTAGGATTGGCCATCAGCAAAACGATTATCGATGCTCATCATGGGACCATCGAGGCCGAATCTCAGGATGGAGAAGGCACAACTTTCGTCCTTAGTTTCCCTCCCGCCAATCCATCTTGATGAAAATTTCCTAGGAACTCGTCGTTCTGAGCAACGCCAAGAGTACCCCGAGAGAATCTTCGGAAAGGATGAGAACACCTTCCTATTGCCGTTCGGCAGCGATATTTAAGCCACGAAATCATTGCACAACATCTCATTTGGAATAGCATAATTGCTTTCAAGAGACATTTTAGTATTTATCGAAGATCGGACTACTTGGCTTGACACAATACCCAGAATGCGCTATATCGACGGACTGTCAATTTGTATCAATAAAGATCAGACCTAAAACGGAGTCTCACTGATGAAAGCATTTACTATCTCGTTTGTCCTAATGCTCGTAGCCTTTGGTTGTGGCGGCAATGCTGAAAGCTCCAAACCCATGCGGTCAGGCGAACCCGAAATTTGTCGGCAAACACACTTGGTACCGCAAAAGCAGCAATGCATTGCAAGGGTAGTCGGCAAGATTCCTTGGATGGGCGAGAAAATTCGTTATTGCCCCTATTACGTCTGCACCAAAGGCAATGTTGCAACATCTCAATTTCTCAACACCTCGCTTTGTCAAGCTTGGAGTCGCTGCAACCCAGTTGGGAGCTGGTGATCCGACTGAGGCTTAAGTTCAGCCCAAGCCTCGATGCCGTAGCGGGCCCTTCTACTTGATGGATCTCTAGATGATGTGGTAAGTGTCTCCCATCGGCCATTATCATTGACGTCAAGCTGAAATTAAAGACATGAATAACATCGTCCCATCACCGAGGTCCAAACCATGCATCCCTGGCACGACGTTTCCTTAGGGGACAAAGCACCCCAATTGATACCAGTCATCGTTGAAGTATCCAAGGGTTCCAAAGTTAAATACGAGCTCGATAAGAATAGTGGCTTGATCAAGGTGGATCGCATCCTCTTCAGCTCCGTGGTCTATCCAGCTAATTATGGTTTCATCCCCCAAACCTACTGCGATGACCAAGATCCTCTCGATGTTTTAGTACTGGGACAAGAATCGGTTGTCCCTCTTGCTATCATGACAGCCAAACCTATTGGCGTCATGAAGATGATCGATCAAGGTGAGATGGACGACAAGATCATTGCCGTACATGCACATGATCCTGAATATGCGCATTATGATTCCATTGATCAACTTCCTCCCCATCGACTACTGGAGTTAAAGCAGTTTTTTTTAGACTATAAGTCGTTGGAAAATAAGACCGTAGAAGTGGGAAAATTCGGCAGCCGTGAGGATGCGTTCACTGTCATAGCCGAAGCTATCTTACTCTATAAGTCACATAAAGCTGAGCTAAAGAAGCCCCATTGAATGCCCATGCAATTCCAGCAAATCCTATTCCATCGATAATTTAAGCACGCGCTCGTCATAGTATTCGACATAGAAATTTCTATCGCTATAAAATGGCAACAGCTCGTCAATTTGCCGACTTTGTATTTCCACACAAAGCGAAAGTGAGGTTTGATTCGGCAATAATTGGCGATTACGATCGCTACCATCCTTGGATTCAGAGACAAAACCACAGGGTCCCGTTACCTGCTTGCCAAGTGGGACAAGCACTTCGCACTTGGCGGCTAAACCTTCAGGACAATAGACCGTTCGCAGATCTTTCCCTTCGTTCGCCGCTTCTACAGCTTGCATATCGTATAGGCTTGCACCCTGGGCCATTGCCACATCAAAATCGGCAAAAAACTCGTGAAAATTCCTCAATGGTCTCGTATTAAATTTGAGGGATGTGCCGAATCCGGGCATGCGTTGACCCCACCAAATCAACCATTGATAGTGATCACAATTCCAACTCGAACAACTATGGCTTTCATATTGAAAAGGGTCCGCAGCGTCTCGAAGCCAAAAGTTGCAATGCGTTAAGGTAGCAGTCTCATTGTCGTAGTCATAGGCATGAGCAGCGTTTGGTGGATAATGCACCTTGCCACAGTGATTGATCACCCTTTCTGATGAACTAAATCCGCCATAGGGTTGCACGAACTCGAGTTCCCAGATTTCATAGTTCAAATGCCGATACATAGACTCTCGTTGATGACCGTAATTGTGCAAGTTCTCGGCCGAACCCCGATTGTAATTAAATTGATAGACAACATAAGTATTCACACATTGGGGCAGATCGTTTTCTCGATAGCTGTTGCTGATATCACCAAATCCCTGGTAATTGAAATACTGCGAGGATATTGTCCCCATCGACATATTGGACTCAATCGGTACAACCGCCTCGCCTCGATGATACATAAAAATCCAAACATCACGGACACCTAAACGATCAACATAATCACATATAGAAACGTCCTGCTGCAAGACAACTTGGTGATCCGGAAAATAAGCGGAAGTGGCACCGCTTTTCTTAACGGCAATTTTTTTCAGAAACTCTTTCGTGTCTACCACTTGATAGTTTAAATAGGCAGTATTTTGACCGACCCCCTTCGTTGATTGACTCAAACCCGCTGCAGTTTTCACGGAAAATTCAGCAACTCTTGCCCTAAGACTTTCTAAGGTCCAGTCCTCCGGTGAAGCTGTTTCTTCGAAATCAATAGAACCGTCTGCTCGAAGGGGGAAATAGTTCATCTGGAGTACTTTGACAGTGTGGCTCGCCGCATTGCGAAAGGCTAACTGCCGATCCGGACTAATCGAAGTTAGGGCACGTAGCTGGAAGATTCTCTCATCCGAAAGCGTTGGAGGGATTTCGTCTTCATCGTAATAGATATCATCAACCGGAATGACAGCCCCATCCTCTGGATGCACAGCTGCTGCTACAGCTGCGGTTGGAATGGGCGTGGATTCACCTGTTTCCGTTACCCCATCAGCAGACTCTATCTCCGGCCCAGGGCCATCGGTGATCTGAGTACGCCCATAAAAAGCTTGGCGTGCTCGTCCACATGCACTCAAGCAAATTAGAAAACAAATACAGATCTTGAAGATCTTCATTACATACCCCAAAGAAATCCAAAACAAGGTTCCCCGCCTCACCCCCTTCGCCAGATTTACTCATCATCTTTACGACATATTTTGAATTTAAATTAAGGTTTCAGCAACTTATAGCGATTTCCCACCGTTTTGGGGGACTTGGGCGCGATAACAAACATTCGTCTTTCTTTCCGAAGGCTGCTAGAAAGGAGCGACATGACAAACCAACTCTTGCGGCGCCCTAAACGGCACCCGAGCTGGTTTTAAGAGGCAATGTCATTAAGGAGAATTCATGAGACAGACACTATTCCCATCCGCGCCTGTGAAAGATGTAGCGGCAAAATGGGCGACGTTAATGATGCTCAGTTTATCCATCTTGGGATGTGGAGGCTCGATAAATTCCTTGTCGGAGTCAAAACAAGCGATAGGCACCGCCAAAGCAACCGTGGGCAATTTTATTTATGCCTTCAAATCAGGAAGCTCGGTTCTCGTAGATGTCAACGTGCGCGTTTACCCCGCATCCGATCCCACGGATGTCCGGGACTTTGTCCTTACGAGTTATCAGACAAAAGAAATCGATTTAAAGACGGGAGCCCAGTACCGCTTTGAGATCAGCTGGCCCTCGGGATCCATCCAGAAAAATTTGCAAGTCCCGGGTGATTCCCTGCTGATGATTGTTGGTGGCCTAAATTCATTTCCTGATATCATCACCAGACCTGACCAAGCGGGAATCGAAGTCATCCACCTAGCTGCTTTTCGGCCTAAGATTTCAGATCGAGCTCTCTATCTCTGTACCCAGCCTAATGCGGCGCAGGTTGGATTTTCCTATGCAAATTCCCGCATCGCTGAGGCGCCAGGAGCAGCAACTCAAGATGTTTGGCTTTATGCAGGCCGGTATATGAGCGACAAGGCAAACTGCGAAGACCGCCTTCTGACGATCAAAGCTCTAAAATTACCAACCATTGCTGCCACGAATAAGGGCCAGATCTATATTGTGGGAACAGGATCTCTCAACCTGCCTTTAAAGATGGTGTTAAATTATGATATTTATGACGCAGATACCCTATTCCTTCCTGTGATCCTCAAACCCTAGTTTAACCTAGAATATTCGTCTGGCTTCGCTACCCATCCAATAGCCCGTGATTAGGGGGAGAGGACCAAGCCACTAAAGATTTTGCTCGATTGGAAGGGCGACGATGGATCGAGCGATTTCATCTTCCTTCAATAGAAGATAGACATAATCTTCCCCCACTGCAAAATCTAGAATCTCCTGATCCGGTTCAAATCTCACACTGGGTGACAAGCGCACTCCAGATTGCTCTCTATTGGACTCCACTTCGTACTTGGCAATCCAGAAGGATCTCTGATTCGGCAGAAAAACGAAGCCTTCACGGGCATAGAGAGGTAATCCCCCTGGCGCCCTACGTAATGAGTCGAGTTGTCTTGGGTAGGCCGGATCCGAAACATCAAATATATTTGAGAAAGTTGCGTCGAAACTATTTAGAAATAGCAGGTCCCCATCTAAGGACAGTGATCCGAGAATGCGGGGACCGTAGCCGCGGCCTTCAAGCGAAAGAACATTCTCTTCGCTCAGAGAGAGAATGTAAAACTCGCCGTCCCCGAAGGCATCTTTGGCGCCAACATAGAGACGTGGTGCCTTGAAAGCCAGGGCAGCACCCAAGAGGGCTGCATCCGAGTTGTAAGTTGACAACAGTGAGGGCTCCTCCTTCACCCCCAAATCATATATATACAGCTGCTGGTCAGACGCCAGAAAAAGCAAGCCATCATCCAGGAGTCCGCCCGAAAAGCTGCCTGCAATTGTTGAAATCAACACTGGTGATTCAGGGATCGAAAGATCGATAAGGCTAGCTCCTGTCTCTGCTGGGCCCAAGGCAACTAAAATTCCATCTTTAGCGAAGATATCTACAGTGGGGCCAAAACAATCGCAAGTTCCCAAAAGTTCAAGTCTATCTTTGATGGTCACATCCCAGATACTCACTTGTCCTTCAGCGGTCGCTGACACCAGCGTGTTTTCGTAAAGGGTAAGCTTGTCAGTATGGTCAAATCTGCGATCTTGAACTTGGGTGTATGAGTCGGAATTAGGAATATTGGACTGATCAAATTGCTCTTCTGCAGAAAGGTCTGGTACCAGGTGCTTTTCCTCGCCACATTGTGTAGCCGTTAGAATCAGGCAGCCATAGATGCCTACTGCAAAGGAGGCTACCCGGCGATACTCTGAAAGCTTGAGCTTGGAGATCCCGAGGTAGGCTACCAAGCCCCCAAGACCTGCGGCTAAGATATCTAAAGGATCATAGGTCCCGTAGTTGGGCCTTAGCCAAAACTGGATGCCCTCAAAAGCCATGTTAATGATCGACCAGAACAGAGGAACTTGCCAGCGACCAGGCCCTCGCACACCACCCCACAGCACCGTAACCCATGAAAGAAAAACCACATGAAGAAAGGTGGGAAGATGCCAATGAATCGCTCCGGGATAATCAATCGCTTGGCGAAGGGGCGCATAGAAAAGGGTGCCAATCGTTAGCAAAGTAAAGAGCGAGAATGCAAAAAACATCTTCATCTTCTGGGTCCTTGCGCTTCAATTATAGATTGTTTTGGTATAATGACATAAGGTAGCGGGCAGGGTGTTATCCGTCAAATAAAAAGGATCCGCATATGAAAGATAGAAAAGTAGTTGTCATCACTGGAGCCAACCGTGGCATCGGTTTAGCCGCTGGTCAGCAGCTCATCAAACTCGGCCATCGCGTGGTATTTACCGGGCGTAACCATGATAAGCTCGCAGCCGCAACCAAAGACTTGGGTGAGCGAGCTATCACTAAAGTCTTAGATGTTACAGATCATAAGAGCATTTCTGCCTTTGCCGATTGGGCAAAAAAGGAGTTTGGTACCATCGATGCCCTGGTGAACAACGCCGGCTCCATCTTTGATCCCCCAACACCTCCCGGAAAAACCAGCACAGCCCTCAGCACCCCGCTTGATAAACTGCGCGAAACCTTCGCGCTAAATCTTTTCGGCGCTTATGACCTAACTCAAACCTTACTGCCCTTGCTAAACAGGCAGAAACGATCCGACGTTATCAATGTCTCCTCTGGGTTAGGCGCATTGACCGACATGGGTGCTGGGTATACGACCTATCGCATGTCCAAAGCTGCTTTAAATGCCATGACGAAAAACATGGCTGCGGAATTGGTGGGCTCCACCGTTCATGTTAACTCTGTTTGTCCCGGTTGGTGCCATACAGATCTCGGAGGGCCATCGGCACCACGAACGCCTCAACAAGGCGCTCATGGCATCGTCTGGATCCTAGATCAAGAGCCAGATATTCGTGGGGAATTCTATCGCGATGAGCAAGTGATTCCCTTTTAAATCGCCAAGCAACAGTCTGGAGCTTCTATAGGGTGCTACGAGCGAAGTAAAGTCGATACCTATGGAAACACACTTTGCAGGGCTATTTCCACAAAAGGAGCTCCCTGCGACTCCCAAACACCGAGCTTGTAACCATCCTCGGTAAAGGCAGAGATAAACTCCTGCAACATGCCAGCTTTTACCTGCATATGAAGTGGATCTGCCAGGGGAATCCTCACAGCCCCAACAAGTGCCGCGCCATACCCTTCTTGCCAACCGCTAAAGTCAGAGTCTTGAAAGGGGAAATTCACCGAAAGGATTTCCAGTCCGGTGACGATGCGCCAACGGTAGGGCAGCAGGTTCCATCCAAGGTGGAGATGGGAAGGATATAAGGCATCATAAAAAAATCCGTTTGTTGGGACGGATTTTATGCCAAAGATAGGCAAATAGCGATTAACATAGGGGTACCAGCGAACCCGAAAGCCCAAGGTTACTCGGGGATCCTCATTTCTCAGATCTGGGCCGGCATCAGCAGATCTCGCGGCTAAATTTAAGCCAAGTATGACCTCTCGCATCGGAGGTGCACCCTTGAAGTCGGGTGCATTAAACTGCCGTGTGATGAGAAATCCGGACTGAAGATAAGAGCCCACATCAGATCCCATGTCCCAAACTTGGGCCACACCCACACCAAGCGCAGCGCTGGGCTTAAAGCCGGGAGGCGTGGGCGTGACTGCCTTATGAAAATACAGGTGTTGAAAATCTAGCAGCGGAACCAATTGATAGGAGCCATCGATCACGGGGTACAGCAAATGAGCTTCAAGCCATTCGCGGCTCGTCAAATCAAGATCGACATCGGCGGCGGCTCCTGCCTTCTTTTCATAGGTAGCCGGACCACGGCTCTGCCAAGTTAGAGACGGGCCTTTCGTTTCTGCTAGAAGTGCAGGCGATGAAATGCACCATAGCAACCCGAGGAACCGCCAAAATAGTCTCCCTATCATGCTCCCGGGAAAGGGGAAGGTCGTGGCCGGATACGTCTGACGATGAGGATAAGCCTCGACCAGGCAGGGATCTTTGAATGGATCTGCGTATCGGAGCTCAAGATGGGCTGGTTGGGTCATGGGATACATACAAACCTAGGTTTTCATGGCCTTCATTCTAGCGGACTATAGAGTTTTCAAATAATCTAGCAGGTCGCGCCTGTCCATCTCTGGGAGCTCAGAGCCAAATTCATGTCCAGAGTTGCTGTTTCCCTCTTTGTTCGTATCAAACTGAAAGCTCGCTTGAGGAAACTGCGCCTTGCGCTGTGTAAGAAGAACATACCCGATCTGTTGCATGTCATACTGCCGATGGCCTAGGTAGAACGCCGAACTTCTTGCCGTAGCGGGATGGCTTCACAGTTGCAAATTCCGCCTGCGAAAGTACCAAAAAATCGGACACCGAATTTTACGCCGAACCTGTCTAAACGAGCGACTGGATATGAAATCCGAGCTTATCAGTGGAAGTATCTGAAACCCCTTCGCTGCGTCTGAACTCGGCCAGCAAATCCGTTGTCGTAATCATGCCTACGAGATTGCCGTCGGCTCCCAACACGGGCAAACAATCGATTTTTCTCTCTATAAATATATCGGCAACATCACCCAAGCGGGTTGCTTTGGTGCAGGTCACTACCTCACGTCGCATGGCGTCCGAGATTTTCATTTCGACCGGTATTTCCACTTTTCCCTGCTTCAACTGAGCCCTCAGCAATATGTCACGGTCTGAAACAATGCCCACTAAGCGATTGTCCTTGACCACAGCCACATGGCGTATGTGCTGCCCCTCCATATCGCGATAGACTTCGTGGAGTGGGGCATCTTCGCTTACAGAGTAAACATGGGTTGTTAACGTACTCTCAACATGCATTTTCACTATTACATCCTCCCTCATGCCAGTTTACGGATTTTATATCACAGATCGCCACACTGTCATTTGTGTTTGCTCTGGCGCTCCGTATTAGCTTGTCCCATGTGGCGACCTTGAGTATCTTAAAGCAGACATCCGAAAGCATGTCATTCCCCCCTAGGAAAAGGAAGGTAAATATGCACGTCTCCGCTTCTATGACACGCAACATCTACACCATAACCTCAGAGGATTCCATCGCGGAAGCTTTTGATCTCATGAAAGAAACCAACGTTAGGCATTTGCCGGTCGTTGATCCTGACGAACAGCTGATGGGGATCCTTTCGGAACGAGATTTGCTGCTGCGCGCCAATTATGACAGTGCCAGCGGTGAAATAGACTTTCCCGAGCTCACCGTAGCTGATGCCATGGTAACCGATATCGTTTCCTGTACGCCCATGACCAGCATTGCCGATGTCGCTGCAATTTTCGTCAAGGAAAAAATTGACTGCATGCCGGTCCTGGACTCTCACAGCAAACTGGTCGGCCTCATCACATCATCCGATATTTTAGCCATTATGGGAGAAGTCGACGGCAGCGGGCGCAAGAATGCACTACCATTCAAATTCAAACTGAACGCTCGGTCCGGATTGGAAAAGAGCAGCAAATCACGCCCTTGGTCCTGAGCGCGTTTTGAAAAGCGATACAGACGAGAATCTCCCAATTCCAGACTGAGTTTCTATAGGCTTTAGGGCATCTATGCAAAGATTTGCGAAATCCAAAGTTTTCTAGGATGTAAAATTGCCGACGCTATGAGCTTGCTTTCATAGGCAATGTCATGTCCATTCTCAGATTGCGGCCCCTGACAAATTGTGGTCTCTGAAGGGATGTCAGAGAACGAGTACATCTACAAAAGATGCCGGCACTAGGCAATCTCCCCGCATTGCCAGGCCTCTTTCGCACTTTTAGAATGAAAGCAGATTTGTACAAAATCGTCTTTGAGGGAGAGCGCATGCGGCTACAATTCATCCTCAGCTTAAGTCTCGTGGGCGCCGTAACTAATGCTTGTGGAGACAAGGAAGAAAAGACTGAGGCACCAGCAGCTGTATCCGCTGCGTTATCGCAAAATTATGCCGATAATTGTGCCAGCTGCCACGGCGCCGATGGCTCAATGGCAGCTTCTGGTAAGGCTTTGAAAGGCACGGCGCTAACCGAAGCTGCCTTTATTAGCAAGGTACGGAATGGTGTTGCGGGAACCACGATGACGAGTTTCGCTGCAGCTGTCTATTCTGATGCCAATCTGAAGGCAGATTTCGCAATCCTAGATTAGAATTCTACCCCGAAAAGGGCGTACAAAATCCCCTGCTGTAAGCTCAAGGAACGCAAACCTTGTATTTCCAGTGCGACGAAGTTGGTCTTTCGCAGATATATTGGAAGGATCACGATCAATGCTTGAGAAAAAATATCCAGCGCCTCTTTTCTGGAAGGGCCTTTGGTTTCTCTTGGTCTTCATCTTTGGAATCTATCTACCTTTCATGACGACTGCGCGCACTGTTTGGGAATTTCAGTCAGAAAAAAGCGGAAACAGGATACGGGCCGAAGTTCAAGAGAAAATAGTACAAGTTTCGGAATCAAACTCCTTTCGCACTGGAACTGAGAGTTCATCACGACGTCGAAGTGAGGATACCCTCTACCGATTGCGATATCAGGTTGATGGAAAGACATTTGAGACAGTGATGCAGCTGGAACTTTTTCAGGATCATCATGCGAATGAAAAAGTGGTTGTGATCGTCGATCCTAATGATCCACATAGAGTGGTTTACCCAGGGCGCTGGATACGCAATAGTGTATCAATACTATTAGCTCTAGTTTTCGGACTATTGTTCTTAGTCCCCACATTTCTATTCCATAAAAAAATGGCTCGCGAGAAAAGGATTCTCACTTCTGGAAGACATTTTGATGCAACTATCGTTCAAGTCCTAAGCAGCTTCCCGCCTAAATGCGTTGTGCAAATGAAATCGCCACCAAATCAAGAAATAACTTTGGGTTATTCTGGTCAATCTGGTCTCGGGGTTGGTGCCCAAGTGAAGGTCTATTACACCGATTTTAAATCTGACAAATGCATGGTGATCTATGAATGTTCAGAATTTAAAATTGCTGGTTGACACCGTTTCATCAGGTCGTAGGAAAATGCTGTGCTGGGCATCAACTAAAATGTATCCCCTCGCGAAAGTCTTCATGCACGCTGTCCAGAACTAAATCGAGTGGTTCTGGATTCTGCGTCCAACGACCTCTAACTATGGATAATAGCTTTTCTGTGAGCAAGCAAACACGCACCCAGTAGGATCGTATACGAGTACCAACAAGGACCCGCCTTTCCAGAGAGCAGACCAGCAAGTGGCACTCCCCTCCCAAAACCTCTCCAAGCTTATGTTTTAAGAACTTGAAGAGCCTGGCCGACTTCGTTATACTTTCACAAATTGTATTCTACGGAAATTCTGGAGTTCCTTATTGTTCTTACAAGATTTAACTAAATATTTTTGTGTACTGCTTCCATTTTTCTCCAGCGTGGCCATAGGGCAAGAAGGCGGTTCCCTGGGTGAAAAATTCGATAGACGGCACGGGAACTACAAAATCGAAGCCTATGGCTTTAGATTGGTTGATCCTTACCCTTTACTCAGCGATGACTTCGAGGACGAGCCTGAGAAGCTGTCCTACGTGATAGGCCTGAGTGCGCAAATAGAAATGGGGCGCGGTTTTGTGGATTTTCTCATTGACTCCCGCGGAGCCGGAACCAATAAGGCTTTGTTCCTGGATCAAACTCTGGTGACCTATCGGGGCCTCCACTACAAAACGGACCTTCTTCCGCTCACAACCCGGTTGCTCTTAGGGTATGCGGCGGTCACCCGGAAAGAAACCTATCTTGGTCTTGATCCTCTCACCAATAAGTATCAGGTAGGGGTTGGGGTGGAATACGAAGCCTATGGACACCTTTTTGGATTTGCTTACTCGCACTTGGATCCTACCCAAAAATCAGACGAAGTCGTCATCGATGCATTGAAGATGACTCTAAAGAGAAAGGCGGCGCAGCACGCTTTGCTGCAAGGACAACATCAGTTTGCCCAATATGGCTTAAGATGGCAGTTTGATCGCTTTTGGACCGCACCACTCATCTACGAAACTCCCATGCTAACTTTCAGCGTCGATCACCAAGCCACCTCAGCTTTTATGATCGAACCAAGTTTCCTTTGGTTCCCCAACTGGCGATTGTGGTTGCGCTGGTCACAGTCTTTGACAAAAGATGTTGATCCAGAAGTCTTGCAGGCGGTGAGTGGCTCAAGACTAAATCCTGAAACCCTTAGTTATTACGGGATGGGTATCACATGGGATCATTAAAAACAGCTGTTCGCACCTGCAGTCCATCGAATGGCCTCAAAGCCCTGCTATTTCTTTCGCTTTTCGCCTGCAGCAACAACTCTGAAAACCGTAAGGATTCCGTATTGCGGTCTGACTCGCGGGTACTCGACAGAATCATTGACGCCTCCCAACCAAATCGTTGGGATTCGGGACAAAGCAAAGCACAGATCGGTTTTAATGATCAGGGTTTGGAGCAAAGGCTGCTCTTGTACTTTCCTGGCATCAGCGATCTATACCTAGATGATGCCATCATGAGTAGTATTACCCGTATCCAACTGAGGTTGGCTGCAACGGCGCTGAATGTGAATCCAGAGAATATTCAGCTCTATCCAATGTCTCGGCCATGGACACCCCAGGCAACTTGGTTGCACTATCTTTCCGGACTTAAGAAAGCCGCTTGGGACACTCCTGGGGGAGACTGGCTCAGCGAATATGACCCAATGGCTCCTGATCTAGATGCTATCGATAGATCCGATGAAGAGGTCCCCGGCTTCTGGCTGGATTTTGATTTGACGCAGATGGTAACGGAAATGATGGTAAACGAAGCACCTAACTATGGGTTCTTGCTTTTAGTT
>JBIKVD010000446.1:0-3178 GCA_044357055.1 Oligoflexales bacterium
ACCCTTTTGTTTGGAGATTAGGCACACATGTTGTTTCGGTTATTTTTATCCAGTTTTTTGCATGCCTCTTTTTTGCGATTGATGATGGGCACTTTGGCGATAGCCAGTGGATGGAGCTTCGTCCCCGCAGCCCAGGCCTTGGAATATCACGGCTATTTTCGCTCTGGTCTCGGATTCAGTAAAGGCGGATCTGATCAAACTTGTTTCAAGGCGCGAGGTTCAGAAGGCATAAACGCCAAGCATCGATTGGGCAATGAATGCGAAACATATGTAGAGATGGCTTTGTCTGAGGAGTATCGGCTCGGACGATCGCTGAGTGATCCCTTGTTCAAAACTTATCTACGCCTGGCCTTCCGAACCTTGGGGCATAGGGACTGGGAATCAAGCGAGTTTCAAACGGATAAGACCGTGGATAGTGCCACAGCGACTCCCTATATGACTGACTACTATATTAATAGTCAGGCCATTTTCTCTTTGCGCGAAGCTTATATCGAGGGCACGAACCTCTGGGGACCAAGTTCCGCAAAATTGTGGGCCGGTAAAAGGCTGTATCGACGCCGCGATCTGCATATGATTGACTATTATATCTTCGAGAACACGGGACCTGGCGTTGGGATGGAAGATCTTGAAATCCAGCCGAGCAAAGGTTACCTGCATTTTTCCATGTTGCGGAACGTGCCCTATAACACTGGAACGCCTCGCGAGCTTGATGGGCCCGCCCAAACCAATCTGGATATGCGCTACACCTATCTAGCGGGAGGGGGTCATGAGATCGAGCCGGTGTTAATCTACGGATTTTCCGGGCAGCAAGGATCACAAACCGGAGAAACTCGCTGGGAACCCTTGTCTGGCTATCAAGCTGGATTAGTTCATACTTGGCGCGAAATCTTAGGCGGTCGTAATATGGCCGCGATTCAGTACGGCAAGGGTATTTTCGGTGGCCACGCCCCCTGGCTATCCAGTGTTTTAAGTCAATACGGAGGATATGGCTCACAGAGCATCGCCCAGGGTGACGATGCATCGCGCGAGGCAAGGATGAAGTCCTCAACCTTGCGAATTGCGGATGAGTTAATCCTTAATCCATCGAGTCTGTGGTCGTTGGGAGCTTTGGTCTTCTATCAGAAGACGGATTTTGGCGGTGCAAAGCAAGGCTTTGCCAATACTCAGGTGCTTGAGGTTCCGGACAAGGAAGAGCTCACCTTTGGTTTGAGGCCCGTGTATCATTTTACCGATATCTTTAGTTTGGCCTTTGAATATGGTTCCAGTCAGGTCAGAAACGCTTTTGTGGAAGAAAATGACCTGGGCGACAATGAGTTTAAGGACGTGACCCTGCAGAAATTCACGTTAGCGCCACAAGCCGGCATGGGTAGAGAGTATTGGGAATACGGCAAACCTCAGCTTCGCCTTTTTTATACTTATGCCCTTTGGAGCGACAGTATGAAAGAGACGGCACCAGGCCCTTATACGGGTGATACCACTGGATGGACAGCCGGTGCTCAGATGGAACTTTGGTGGTAAGCGAGAGACGAATTTTAATGGGGCCTAGGACTGCAAACGAAATAGGGATGCTTCGATGAATCAAACAGTAAGTTCAAGTGATCTTGGGATGGTGGCGTATTTTTCCATGGAAATTGGCCTGCAAACGCTGATGCCGACCTACAGCGGTGGTCTTGGGGTGTTGGCTGGTGACACGCTTTGTTCTGCTGCCGATCTTGGTCTGCCGATGGTCGCCGTTAGTTTGTTGCATTCCCGTGGTTATTTTCGCCAAAGCATCGATCCACAGGGCCAGCAAAAAGAAGAGCCGGTGACTTGGTTTCCGGATGAGTTTTGTCAGCGAGTCACGCAAACCGCCTCTATCACCATCGAAGGGCGTGCTGTGCGCGTGGGAGCCTATCGCTATGATGTGGTGGGAGTTACAGGACACAAAGTGCCCGTCTTCTTTTTGCATACACAGTTCGCGGAAAACGATCCCAAGGATCAAGAGCTAAGCTCCTACTTATACGGTGGCGATGATCGTTATCGCCTATGCCAGGAAACCATTCTCGGAATTGGTGGTGTGCAGCTGCTGCGTGAAATGGGATATTCCGAAGCAAAAAACACGCAAAAAGCGGCTTCGAAGTCCGAAATCTCCACCTACCATATGAACGAGGGGCATGCCGCCTTGTTAACCTTGGCCTTGATGCAAGCTGCACCAAAAAGCACGGACGCAAAAGCCTGGGTTAAGGAACATTGCATTTTTACCACCCACACTCCTGTTCCGGCCGGACACGATACTTTTCCGCAAGATTTGGTCGTGAGCGTCTTGGGAAAACATGTCTGGGATCAAGCGATGGAAATCGGTGCTTGCCGCGAGGGCCGCTTGAACATGAGTTACTTGGCTCTCAATCTCTCTCGTTACACGAATGGTGTGGCGAAGCGGCACATGGAGGTTTCTCAGGACCTGCTGGGGGACAAAAAGATTGTTGGCATTACCAATGGTGTTCATGCCTCCCGTTGGGTCGCCCCAGCTATCGGCAAATTATTTGATCGCCAACTCCCAGGGTGGCGCAAAGACAATGCTTACCTGCGCTGGGCCTGGGAACTGCCAAGTTCAGAGCTAGCGGCCGCCCACGGCGAAGCGAAGACAGATCTTTTTGCTCGCATCAAGGAGTTGACCGGAGAGGCCTTTGACCCAAAGGTGTTCACCATTGGCTTCGCGCGTCGGGCCACCCCTTATAAGCGCATGACCTTCCTTTTTTCTCAGACGGAACGCCTACTAAAAATGGCGGAATCGGTAGGACCGATTCAATTGGTTTTTGCTGGAAAAGCCCATCCTCGGGATCTGGGTGGTAAGGAAGCAATCGCCGCCGTGCATGCCGTCCAAAGCAAGCTTGCCGGCAGCAAAGTACGGCTTGTTTTCTTGCCAAATTACGATATGGATTTGGGTCGACTCATTACCGCGGGAGTCGATCTTTGGCTTAATAACCCCATTAAACCCTTGGAAGCCTCTGGAACGAGCGGCATGAAAGCAGCCCTGAATGGAGTGCCCTCCTATAGCACTTTAGATGGCTGGTGGGTAGAAGGCTGCCTCGAAGGTGTGACCGGCTGGGAAATCGATGACGAGGAAATTGCTATGACGGCAAAAGCCGCGAGTGCGGAAGCCCTGGCAAAGATTCAATCGGCCACGAAACAAGGCTTG
>JBIKVD010000359.1:0-4236 GCA_044357055.1 Oligoflexales bacterium
CCTTTGTATTACAAAGACTCCAGTGCCTGGCTAAAAGTCATGCGTCAGTCCATTGCCATCAATGCCTCCTTCTTTAACACTCACCGCATGGTTGGTCAGTACGCCCAGAATGCTTATCAAATACCGCAAAAGGGATGATTCTTAGACTCGCCGAGCGGCGTCCACCTGTCGATAGCTCTGCACCTCTCTACTTGGGATTTGATGTCGGTGGTAGCGGCATCAAATGGGGCTGTTTGTGGCAGGACCCTGCTCGCTCAGAAATCTCGGAAAGGGCGGCTAATTCCCCTTGGCACTATGCCCCAGGTCAGGTGATCGCCCTTGATGCTAAGGCCCATCCCCAAGATGTTCTTGAGTTGATACTATCCAGCAGCAAAAATTTTAGGGCTCTCTCCGGCCTCGGTCTGGCTTTACCCGGAGTGGTGAAGAACCATGTGTTATGTACGGCGGCCAACATCAATAAAGAGTGGCTCGGTTTTCAGCTAGCGGACCATCTTGCGCGGGAGCTGGGGCTGAAACATGCGGTCCAAATAATGAATGACGCGGACGCGGCCGGTCTGGCGGAACTAAATTTTGGTGGTTCTCCTAAGCTCGGGTCGGGTGTCACCTTAATGCTGACCCTGGGAACGGGGATCGGCAGCGCGCTTTTTATCGATGGCAAGCTGGTGCCCAATACGGAGCTTGGACATCTACAATTGAGTGTTAAGCAATTGGGAAGTCTCCCATTAGACACTCTCCCATCGAGCCCTTCTCCATCAGTGGTTACACAAAGCTATCTGGAGGCTGAACATTGGGCCTCCGCCAGGGTTCGTACCTTAGAGGGCCTGTCCTGGCAGCAGTGGGGGACCCGCGTGGGGCAAGTCCTGCAAGAGTATTCTCGACTCCTGTGGCCGGATCAAATGGTTCTGGGTGGGGCTGTAAGCGAGAATTTCGATGATTTTATTCCCTACGTGAGATCCCAACTGTTGGCTCCTGTGGCCCTCCATCCAGCCCGTTTAGGAAACGATGCCGGGTGGTTAGGTAGCGCTTTGGCCATTGCGGGTCATTTTTGCTGATAAAATCCAACATGGCTACCCTGTCCCTTCAGCACGCCAATCTTGACATGCTAGCCTCTGCTGGCTAGAATCCGCGCTCAATCTCTATGAGGGGGCCCAGCCATGAAGAAACTTGTTAAATTTTCCGTCGCTCGTTTTGTTGCGATATCAGCTTATGCATTTTGCTGCGTTACGACGGGTGCTTACGCCGTTGAAAAGCCATTGTCCGATCTTGCAGTTGCAAAAGTCAAGATTGATAGCTGCTGCGGCACTTCTTTTCAAGATATGCACGGTATTTTCCAGATTAGCTTGCCCGCGGACGCGGTTCCTGCCGATGCCAAAGTTTTCTTACACTACGGCATGCAAAAAGAACGATATATCTCCGACGCCAAAACAGTTTTTGATAACTGGCAGGGCGTTAAGACTGTCCGCATGATTCTTAATGCGAACGATTCCTATGAAGTAGAGGTCCGAGAGTTAATTGGCCGCAGGTCAGATGGTCCTTACAGGGCAACAGCCATTCAATTTGTTTTTAAGATCGAACTTCCTAGCGGCGAGATCCTTTGGGAGAAAGACGAAGCTGGCGTGATGGGTTATTTGGAAAGCAATTTTGCTTACTACACGCATTGGGTCACGAAGTGCACGATGGAGAAGCTGTTTTGCGATCTGGAAACAAAGATCGTTTATTGAATCGCTGTTAGCTAACATTAGGCGAGTGTTGTGGCTGGATCATCTTCTACGTTGTCATCGTCAAAGCCTTAGCAATAATAGTTGATTTGCTTCGGATCCTATCCTTGTTCCAATAACCAAGTTCCCAGATTCTGAATCGGCACCATCAGTGTATCTGAACTGAGTTGAGTGACAGCTCCACCTGCTGTTACCACGACTTGGCGATGGATACGGGGAAAGACTTTTTTTGCTTCATGATCCAGTGAGAGAGGACGAGCATTTTGAATTCCCAACTTCGCTTCCAAGAGGATGATTTGGTCACCATTTTCCAGGACGAAGTCAATCTCAAATTGATCCTTGGTTCTCCAGGTATGTAAGGCCCAGGGGCGCAAGTGGTTTGACTTGGTTTTCATGATCTCGGCAAAAATAAGCCCTTCAAAGAGGGCTCCAGCCTGAGGCGAGTTAAGTAAGGTTTCGGCAGATAAATGGCCTTGCAAGCGCGCGCAGAGGCCAACATCATAAAAGTGCAGTTTCTTCATCTTTACGACCCGCTTGGAAAGTTTTGTGGTCCAGGTTGGTATGAGTTCAATGATAAAATTGCGATGCAGTAATTCTAACCAAGCGCTGATGGTGCCAATATTGACTCCTGCAGCTTGAGCTATCTCCGACATGTTTACAAATTGCCCAGCCCGCGCGCTTAAAAGCCGCAATACAGCAAGAAATTCCGTCATTTTTTGAATACCAGCACTCCGGGCTAAGTCCTTCTCCAAGAAAGTCAGGACATAGTCATTGAGGTATTGGATCACTGACAAATCAGGGCGCTGATATAGCTCTGGAAATCCACCACGAAACATGATTTCCGCTAGTCCATATTGAGCTTGTGAGCGCAAAATTTCCCTAACAGACAAGCCGTGAAGTTCATAAATGCTACAACGACCAGCTAAGGATTCTTGCACCGAATTTTCTAGCAAAGATCGATTGGAACCGGTCAGAAAATAGTCTGTTTTCACCTGTTCGGTGACTTGGAGTTTTAAGCGTTGACGCCTTTGCCGGTCTATACGCAATTTGATTTCTGAAAAGAGATTGGGTGCATACTGAACTTCATCGATGAAAGTCGGCAACTTGAGTGAATCTAGAAAAAAAGCTGGATCGTTTTGTGCTCGAGAACGCAAAGCTAAATCGTCTAAAAATGCCTGTGAGTTCAGATGTAGCTGATCCAATAGAGTCGTCTTCCCGACCTGGCGGGGACCCCACAGCAAGATTGACTCCAGAGAATGAACCTGTGGCAGCTTTTCCAAGAGATCACGATGAATAAGCGGCATGATACCCTCCTTGGGAACCTCAATAAGGCATCATGTCTAATCTTCATTCACAGTAGATAATAGCCAACTATATAATATTAAATATAAAAATATCCATTTGCCGCGTCTAAGCTGCCATGACGTCGTAGAATTTAGGAATTGGCGCCATAGCCCTACCGACTCTTCCTCACTGATTCCTTCGGGCATCTGGTCCTCATTCGAGGCTGGGTCAATTGGTAGCTGGCGCCGGACCTAGTTTTCGCAAGGTCTCGTAAGAGTAAATCCCCGTACGATGCCCATCGCTGAATTCGATCGCCAGTGCGTAGCGTCCAACCGACACAATCCGTTTGGGGCGCACGCTTTCCGCAATATCGTCAGGCTTTATTAAAGGTTTTTTGCTGATCTCATCGATGCAGGCCGCACATGGGCATTGCCGTCTGAGCATTACCACATCCAACTGCTGACTTTTGCCATCGGTCCAATGGATGGACAAGGTCCGATCATTTTCTTGCTTAATTTGACGAACACCTAAACTCATAGATTTAACCCTCTCTCAACGACATGGCTGGCGCTTGCTTTAGGATCTGCCTGCCAGAGGATTTCGAACTGTTCTAAACCCTGGCGCTGAGAGTTTTGGATAGATACTTGACGCGCGATCTCTTTCGCCGCAGCCTGAAAAGCCATAGCCGAGAGTTCGTCGGTATTGGCACCAAAGACGAGGGGCTCGCCTTGGTCTCCGGCTTGGGCAAGGATAGGCTCCATGGGGATTTGGCCAAGAAGTGGCAAGGCAAATTCCCGGGCCAGCTGGGTTCCGCCCTCACCTGGGAACAAGCGATGTTTTTTCTCGCAGCCATCACACATAAAATAGCTCATGTTTTCGACCACACCCAATAAGGGTACCGAGAGCTTCTGGAAGAAGCGTACGGATTTTCGCACATCCGCCAGGGAAACCTCTTGGGGTGTGGTGACGATGACAGCACCAGTAATCGGTATGGACTGCGCAATGGTTAGCTGGATATCACCAGTGCCGGGGGGAAAATCAATAATAAGATAGTCCAGCTCTCCCCACTCGACCTGGGTCAGAAATTGCCGCACCAGATTAGCTGTCATCGGGCCACGCAAGATATTCACCTGATCCGTACTGGGGAAAAAGCCCACGGACATAAAGCGCATATCCCCCACCAAGGCTGGCTTGATCGTGTTGCTAGCCCCATCTTGGTCTGGCATTTTAGCCT